>JAKONM010000285.1 GCA_022701925.1 Microbacteriaceae bacterium | reverse complement strand
CGCCGGTGCCGTAGGCCTCGAACGGCCCCAGGTAGTGCTTCAGCCCGGTCATCAGCGCGACGTGCCGCAGGGTGCCGGCGGGGTGCAGCGCGGCCAGCACGTCGCGCACGGCGCCGCCGTTCACGCGGATGTTCTCGGCCTCGGTGGCCATGCGGGTCCACGCCGTGATGCCCGTGAACTCGGGACGGACGTCCGCCAGCGCCGCCCCCAGGCCCTCGGCGTCGCCCAGATCGGCGCGCACCGGGTGCACCCGCGGGTCGGGCACGCCGCCGCTGCGGGACAGCCCCCACACTTCCCAGCCCTCGTCGGCGAGCCGCACCGCCAGGTTCTGGCCCACGATGCCGGTGACGCCGACGACCAGGGCGCGGCGGGGTGAGGGGTCGGTCATGGGGCTCCTTCGGACGGTGCGGTCCCGCCTGCTGCGGGGTGGTCGGCCAGGTAGGCGGCGATGCCGGCGCGCCGCTCGTCGGGCCGCGTGTAGGCGACCTCGACGAGCTCGAGCGGGATGCCGTCGGGGTCGCGGAAGTAGACCCAGCGCCACCCGGCCAGCACGCCGTCGTCCACCGTGTGCGCCTCGGTCAGGAACTCGACGCCCGCGGCCTCGAGGTCCGCCTTCGTGCGCTCGACGTCGTCGACCCGGAAGGCGACGTGCGCGGCGCCCAGGTGGTTCTGGTGCACCGGTTCGTCGCTCGGCTCCCGGTTCGCGTACTCCAGCAGCTCGAGCACGCCGTCGCCCACGCGCAGGCAGCACTGGCGCAGCCGGGCCCCGGGCACGCCGACGCCCTCCGCCAGCTCGTCGCCGTCGAACCACGGGCTGGGCTCGCTGTCGAACGGGAAGCCGAGCACCCCGTGGTAGAACTCGATCGAGGCGTCCAGGTCCCGCACGATGAGACCCGTGTGATGCACTCCGCTGATGGTCATCGCCACACTTCCTCGTACGGCCGGACTGTTCGCTCTGACTGAACACTAACACGCGGCCCGCGGCGGCTCCCGTGCACCTCCGGGACGGGAGCCCCTACCATTCCGATGGGCGCGGCTCCGCTCCCCGGCCCTCGACGGGGCTCGTGTCGAGAGGAACCGGACGCCGTTCATGTCGGACATCCAGACCTTCGAGGTCGGCGACCTCGGCACGCGCCTGAAGGAGATCCGGCAGCGCGCCGGCTTCTCGCTGCGCGAGCTGGCCCGGCAGGCCGGCGTCTCGCCCTCCCTCGTCTCGCAGATCGAGAACGGCAAGTCGCAGCCGTCGGTCGGCACGCTGTACAGCTTCGCCCGCCTGCTGGGCGTCACGGTCGACGAGCTGTTCGAGGCGGAGGAGCAGGCGCAGGAGCAGGCCCACGCCGGCGAGGAGCCCGTCGACGAGTGGCACGGCAGCGGGCGCATGAACCCGATGAACGCCTGGCACCCCAGCGAGTACGCGAACCGGGTCTCGGTCGCGCACCCCGCCCACCGGCCGCAGATCACGATGGCGGAGGGCGTGGTGTGGGAGCGCCTGGCCGCGACGCCGGAGCACGCGATCAACTTCATGAAGGTGTCCTACGCGCCGGGCGCCACCTCGTCCGCCGGCGGCGAGATGGTGACGCACGACGGGTACGAGTACGCCTACGTGCTGAAGGGCGAGCTGATCGTCACCGTCGGGCAGGAGACCTTCCACCTGCACGAGGGCGAGTCGTTCGGCTTCGACTGCTCGATCCCGCACGTGCACCGCAACCCGGGGCCGGAGCCGTTCGAGGGCGTCTGGTTCGTGCACGGCAGCAGCCACCACCCGCCCGCGTGAGCGCGGACGGGCGGCCCGCCGTCACGCGCTGACGGCGATGTACTGCGTCTCGAGGAACTCGAGGATCCCCTCGCTGGCGCCCTCGCGGCCCAGCCCGCTCTGCTTCGTGCCGCCGAACGGCGCCGCCGGGTCGGAGACGACGCCGCGGTTCACCGCGACCATGCCCGCGTCGAGCCGCGTCGCCACCTGCATCGCGGCCCGCTCCTCGCCGAAGACGTAGGCGATCAGGCCGTACTCGGAGTCGTTCGCCTGCGCCACCGCCTGCTCGACGTCGTCGAACTCGACCACCGCGGTGACCGGCCCGAAGATCTCGGTGACGTTCACCGTGCTGCCGTGCCGCACCCCCGTCAGCAGGGTGGGCGGGTAGAAGGCGCCCTCGCCGGAGGGCGTGCCGCCGATCCGCACCTCGGCGCCCTCCTCGACCGCCGTGTCGACCAGGCGGGCGACCTTGTCGCGCTCGCCCGTCGAGACCAGGGCGCCCAGCGTGTTCTCCCGGTCGAGCCCCGGGCCGGTGCGCACCGCCTCGAGGCGCTCCACCATCCGCGACACGAACTCGTCGTGCAGCGAGGCGTGCACGTAGAAGCGGTTCGCGGAGGTGCAGGCCGAGCCGCCGTTGCGCATCTTCGCCAGGAAGGCGCCCTCGACCGCCTGGTCCAGGTCGGCGCCGGGCAGCACGATCAGCGGGGCGTTGCCGCCCAGCTCCATGGAGGCGTTCACCACGCGGTCGGCGCAGGTCTTCAGCAGCTCGCGCCCCACCTCCGTCGACCCGGTGAACGAGAGCTTGCGCACGGCGTCCGCGGCCAGCATCCGGGCCACCGCAGGACCCGTCGGCACCGGGGTCACCAGGTTGACGACGCCCCGGGGCACGCCGGCCCGTTCCAGCACGTCGACCAGGTAGGCGGCGGTCAGCGGCGTCTCGCGCGCCGGCTTCAGCACGGTCGTGCAGCCGGCGGCCAGCGCCGGGGCCAGCTTGCGGGTCGCCATCGCGGCCGGGAAGTTCCACGGCGTGATCAGCAGCGCGACCCCGATGGGGCGGTGCGTCACGACGATGCGCTTGTCGCCGGCGGGGGAGAGGCGCCAGTCGCCCGGGATGCGCACCGCCTCCTCCGCGAACCAGCGGAAGAACTCGGTGGCGTAGCCGGCCTCGGCCTTCGCGTCCGCCCAGGACTTGCCGTTCTCGCGGACCATGATCGCGGCCAGCACGTCGGACTCGGCGGTCAGGATCTCCCAGGCCCGCCGCAGGATCTCGCTGCGCACGCGGGGCGCCGTGGCGCTCCAGCTCGGCAGCGCGGCGGCCGCGGCGGCCACGGCGTCGTCGCAGTCCTGCTCGGTGGCGATCGCGAAGCCGGTGATCGGCCGCCCGTCGGCGGGGTCGAGCACGTCGAAGCGGCCGCCGTCGCCGCCCGGCCGCCAGGCGCCGTCGACGTACAGGTCGCGGAAGAGGCCCGCCTGCTCGGCCGGAGGGGCGTCCGGCGCAGCGGTCGGAGCGGTGGTCGACGTCGTCGTCATCTCGTGTCCTCGATCGGTGGGGGCGGTCGCCGTCAGGCGAAGACCGCGGGGTGGTGGGCCAGCTGCAGGCGGGTGCGCCGGATGTGCCCGGCCAGGACGCGCTCGGCGCCCTCGGCGTCGTCGTCCCGCAGGGCGGTGACGAGCATGTGGTGCTCGTCGTGCATCGTGCGCAGGTCGTCGGGCTCGGACAGCAGTGCGAAGGCGCGGCGGTAGTGCTGCGTCGTGTCCCACAGCCGTTCGACCAGGCCGCCGAGCATCGCGGTCCCGGCGCCCTCGTAGGACAGCAGGTGCAGCTCGCGGTCGAGCCGCAGGAACTGCTCGACGTCGTCGACGCGCTCGATCTCGGCGGCCAGCGCCACCAGCCGCTCGATGCGTGCGGGGCCGAGCCCCGGCAGGCTCATCCGCAGCAGCAGCGGCTCCAGGCGCTCGCGCACCTGGTAGACCTCCTCGCACTCGGCCTGGCTCAGCCGGGCGACCCACGCGCCGGTGTTCGCGATCGTCGTCACCAGGCCGTCGGCCTGCAGGATCCGCAGGGCCTCCCGCACCGCCGCCCGGCTGGCGCCGTGGTCGGCGGCCAGCCGCTCCTGGCGGATGCGGCGCCCCGGCGTCAGCTCGCCGCGCAGGATCCGCTCACGCAGCGCGTCGGCGATGCGGGCGCCGGCCGCGCCGTCGCGGGCCGCGGCCGCGGGTCGCGCCCGGCCGGCGGTCACGTCACTCCGCCGGTCGCGCGGGGTGCCACAGCAGCACGGGCGCGTCCCGCTCGTAGGCCTTGCCGTCGGGGTAGGAGACCAGCTCCATCTGCATGCCCCACGGGCTGGTGAAGTACACCCAGCGCTGACCGGCGCTGGGGCCGGAGCTGGCGGTCGGCTCGCCCATCACGTGCACGTCGTGGTCGCGCAGGTGCTGCACCGCGGCGTCGAGGTCGTCCACGTAGAAGGCCAGGTGGTGGCCGCCCAGGTCGCTGTTGCGCGGCTGCGGCAGCTGCCCGTCGGCCGCCTCGTACTGGAAGACCTCGAAGCCCGGCCCGGTGCCGCAGCGGTAGAAGTGCAGGCGCCGCATCACGGTGCGGGGATGCACGCCCAGGTGCTCGGCCATCCAGTCGTCGTCCTGGTGGACGAAGGGCCCCAGCGAGTAGATGCGGGTGCACCCGAGCACCTCGACCAGGAAGCGGTCGGCCGCGTCGAGGTCCGGCACGGTGAATCCGATGTGGTCCGTGCCGCGCAGTCCGGGGAGCGCCATCGCTCGTTCCTCTCCTCCGCCGACCTCGTCCCACTGTTCAGTGGGCTGCTTGAGATTGGCGCCAATGTACATCTACAGTGAACACCTGCGGACATCCCATGTCCACCTCGTCGATGGAGAAGAGGGCTCATGCCGAAGCGTTCCCGCCTGGATCCGGCCGTCGACTGGATCCGGCTCGAGACGACCGACGAGGACTGGAAGGCCGCGGATCCGGGGCTGCTGACCGGGATGCTGGCCGAGCTGCACCTGATCCGCGCGTTCGAGGAGACGGTGCTCGAGCTCGCCGGCGAGGGCCTCGTGCACGGCCCCGCCCACTCCAGCATCGGGCAGGAGGGCGGCGCGGTCGGCTCGATCATCGGGCTGCGCTCCGCCGACGGCGTCAACGGGTCGCACCGCGGCCACCACCAGTTCCTGGCCAAGGCGCTGACCCACGTGAGCGGCGGCCGCTTCGACACGGGCGCGCTGGTGCCGGACGAGGTCGACACCGTGCTGCAGCGCACGCTGGCCGAGATCCTGGGCCTGGCGCAGGGCTTCTGCCGCGGGCGGGGCGGCTCCATGCACCTGCAGTGGTTCGAGGCGGGCGCGCTCGGCACGAACGCCATCGTCGGCGGCGGCGTGCCGATGGGCGCGGGCAACGCCTGGGCGCAGCGTCACGCGGGCACCAGCGACCTCACGATGAGCTACTTCGGCGACGGCGCCGTGAACATCGGGTCCGTCCTCGAGACGATGAACCTGGCGGCGGCGTGGAGGCTGCCCTTCGGGTTCTTCATCGAGAACAACCTCTACGCGGTGTCGACCACGGTGCAGGAGGTGACGGGGGAGGCGCGCCTGTCCGGTCGCGGCCCCGGCTTCGGCATCCCCGCCTGGCAGGTCGACGGCATGGACCCGCTGGCGGTGCACCTGGCGACGGAGGAGGCCGCCGAGCGCATGCGGGCCGGTGACGGACCCGCGGTGATCGAGGCCGAGGTCTACCGCTTCTTCCACCAGAACGGCCCCTACCCGGGCAGCGCCTTCGGCTACCGGCCGAAGGACGAGGAGACCTCCTGGCGCGGCCGCGACCCGATCGAGCGGGTGACGCGGCAGCTGCTCGACCTGGGCGCCATGACGCAGCAGGAGGCGGACGGCGTGCGCGAGCAGGCCGTGCAGGCGATGCGCGACGTGGCATCGCGCCTGGTCGAGCCCGACCCGGAGTCGGACGGCAAGCGCCGCATCCGCCCTGACCTGTGGCCCGACCCCGCGTTCGTCGACGTCGGCATCCGCGGCGACGCGAGCGAGCTCGAGGGCGTGCGCACGCTGGAGCCGCTGGACCACGACGGGGAGACGAGGTCGGGGAGGTTCGTCGACGCGGTCGCCGGCGTGATGCAGCATCGCATGGAGCAGGACGAGCGCATCGTCGTGCTCGGCGAGGACGTGCACCGCCTGAACGGCGGTACGAACGGCGCGACCAAGGGGCTCGCGAAGGCCTTCCCCGACCGCGTGCTCGGCACGCCCATCAGCGAGAACGCGTTCGTCGGGCTGGGCGGCGGCATGGCGCTGGACGGGCGCTTCCGGCCCGTCGTCGAGTTCATGTACCCCGACTTCCTCTGGGTCGCGGCCGACCAGGTCTTCAACCAGATCGGCAAGGCGCGCCACATGTTCGGCGGCGACAACCCCGTGCCGCTGGTGCTGCGCACCAAGGTGGCGATGGGCTCCGGCTACGGCTCGCAGCACCTGATGGACCCGGCGGGCGTCTTCGCGACCAGCGTCGGCTGGCGGATCGTCGCGCCCTCGACGGCGGCGGACTACGTCGGCCTGATGAACACGGCGCTCGACCTGCAGGACCCCGTGCTGGTGATCGAGCACATCGACCTCTACCCGCTGACGGAGGACGTGCCGGTCGACCTGGACTACCGCCTGCCGCTCGGGAAGGCGGCGGTCCGCAGGTCGGGCGACGACGTGACCGTGCTGACGTACCTGTCGATGGTGCGGCACGCGCTGGAGGCCGTCGAACAGACGGGCGTCGACGCGGAGGTGATCGACCTGCGCTGGCTGGACCGCGCGTCGTTCGACTGGGACACGGTGGGGGAGAGCATCAAGCGGACGAACGCCGTGCTGATCGTCGAGCAGGGGGCGCAGGGCACCTCGTACGGCGGCTGGCTGGCGGACGAGGTGCAGCGGCGGTTCTTCGACTGGCTCGATCAGCCGGTGCAGCGCGTGACGGGGTCGGAGGCCAGCCCCAGCATCTCGAAGGTGCTGGAGCGGGCGGCGATCGCCCGCACCGAGGAGGTCGTCGCCGGCCTCGAGCGCGTCGTCGCCGGGATGGGTGAGCGCTGATGGCCTCCGTGGTGCGCATGCCCGAGGTGCTGGCGAACGTGACCGAGGCGGCCGTCGCCAACTGGCTGGTGCAGAAGGGGCAGACCGTCGCGGTCGGCGCCCCGCTGGCGGAGGTCGAGACCGAGAAGGCGGTCGTGGAGTACGCCGCGGAGGTCGAGGGCACCGTGCTCGACCTGCTCGTCGAGGAGGGGCAGAGCGTCGCGGTCGGCGAGCCGATCGCGGTGATCGGCGCCCCCGGCGAGGAGTCGTCCGAGGCCGCGCCCTCCGGCGACGCCGGGATCGCCGGCGGGGCGGAGCCCCCGGTCGCGGCCGATCGGGCCGCCATCGACGAGCAGGCCGCCGCGCCCGAGCCGGAGACGGCGCCCGAGGCGGCGGCGTCGCCCGTCGCGGGCGCACCGACCGCGCTCGGCGCCCCGCACGAGGGTTCGGGCGGCGCGGAGGAGGGCGGGCGCCGTGCCGTCAGCCCCATCGTGCGCCGCCTCGCCAGGGAGCGCGGCGTCGACCTCGCCCGCGTCCCGGGCACGGGTCCCGACGGCCGGGTGGTGCGCCGCGACCTCGAGCGGTTCCTCGCCGGACAGCCGGAGCCGCAGGAGGCCCCCGAGCCCGCGGCCGAGCCGGCGCCCGCGCCGCAGCGGTCGGCCGCACCGGAGCCGTCGCGGGCGGCCGCGCCGGATGCGGCGAGGTTCGACGAGGTGCCGCTGACCGGGATGCGGCGGGCCATCGCCCGGCGGCTCACGGAGAGCAAGACGACCGTCCCGCACTTCTACGTCGTCGGCGACGTGCGGATGGACGCGCTGCTCGACCTGCGCGCGCAGCTGAACGACGGCGGCGACGTGCGGGTCTCGGTGAACGACCTGCTGGTGAAGGCCGCCGCGGGTGCCTTCAAGCGCGTCCCCGACGCCAACGCGACCTGGGCGGGCACCGCGATCCACCGGCACCGCACCGTCGACGTGTCGATCGCGGTCGCGATCGAGGGCGGGCTGCTCACCCCGGTGCTGCGCGACGTCGGGTCCCGCTCCATCGGCGACGTGGCGACGGCCTCCGCCGAGCTGATCGACCGCGCCCGCCAGGGCCGTCTGAAGCAGGCCGAGCTGGAGGGCGGCGCCTTCTCGATCTCGAACCTCGGCATGCACGGGGTCAAGGAGTTCTCCGCGATCATCAACCCGCCCCAGTCCGCCATCCTCGCCGTCGGCGCCGCCTCCGCGCGGCCGGTCGTCGAGGACGGGCGGATCGAGGTGCGGCGGGTGATGACCGTCACCCTGTCGGCCGACCACCGCGTGATCGACGGCGCGCTGGCGGCGCAGTGGCTCGCCGCCTTCACCGACCTGGTCGAGCACCCGATGCGGATCCTGCTGTGAGCGCCGGAGACCGCCCGAGCGTCGCCTGGCTCGGCCTCGGCCGGATGGGCGTCGTCATGGCGGGCCGGCTGCTCGACGCGGGGTTCACCGTGGGCGTCTGGAACCGCACGCCGGGCCGGGACGCCGAGCTGGTGGAGCGGGGCGCCGTGCGCCTGGAGTCCCTGGCCGCGGCCCGCGACTTCGACGTGGCGTACTCGATGGTGCTGGACGACCCGGCGCTCGACCGGCTGCACGACCCCGACGACGGCCTGGTGGCCGCAGACGGAGGCCGGCTGGCGACGTGGGTCGACGGCTCGACGGTGTCGACCGCGGCGGCCGGGCGCGCGGCGGCCGCGGCGCGCGCCGTCGGCGTCGGGTACGTCTCCGCACCGGTGAGCGGCAACCCCGCCGTCGTGGCGGCGGGCCGGGCGATCTTCGCGGCCTCGGGCGCCGAGGAGGACCTGGATCGCGCGGCGCCGGTGCTCGAGACCCTGGGTCGCGCCGTGCACCGGGTGGGCGACGCGGCGCAGGCGAACGTCGTGAAGCTCGCCACGAACGGCCTGCTCGCGATCGTGATGCAGTCCCTGGCCGAGTTGGTGGTGCTGGGCGAGAAGGCGGGCGTGCCCCGCGCCGACCTGCTCGCGTTCATCAACGACAGCGCGGTCGGCTCGCCCTTCTCCGCCTACAAGACGCCGGCCCTGGTCGACCTGGACCTCACGCCGACGTTCACGGTGGAGGGGCAGCGCAAGGACGTGCGGCTGGCGCTCGACCTCGCGGCCGCCCTCGAGGCGCCGATGCCCGTGCTGTCCACCACGGAGGTGGCGTTCAGCCGCACGATCGCGAGCGGGATCGGGGCTGGCCAGGACCTGGCGGCCGTGCTGCTCACCGCCGCTCGTGACGCCGGCCTGGAGCTGCGGCCGCGGGCCTGACGCGTCGTCGCCTCAGACCAGGATCATCCCGCCCTCGATGGCCATCACCTGGCCGGTGACGTAGTCGGAGTCGCTGCTCGCCAGGAACAGCGCGGTCGGCACGATGTCCTCCGGCTGCGCGGGCCGGCCGAGCAGGATGTCGGCCGCCATCGAGTCGAAGCCGGCGTCCGCCGCGCCCATCGCGGCCAGGTCGGCGTCGAGCCGTTTCCACAGCGGCGTCGCCACGACCCCGGGCGCGAAGGCGTTCACGGTGATGCCGTGCGGCGCCAGGTCGCGGGCCGCCGCCTGCGTCAGCGAGATCACCGCGGCCTTCGAGGCGCTGTACGGGGCGAAGCTCGGGAACCCGGTGCGGCCCGCGATCGAGGCGGTGTTCACGACCTTGCCGCCGCCGCCCTGCTCGATGAAGCGTCTCGCCGCCTCCTGGGTGCCGATCAGCACGCCGATCGCGTTCACCCGCATGATCGCTTCGAAGTTCTGCTCGGTGACGTCGAGGAACGGCATCGGGGAGTTCATGCCGGCGTTGTTGAACCAGGCGTCCAGGCGGCCGAACCGCTCGACCGCGGCGTCGACGCCCGCGCGCACGCCGGCACGGTCGGTCACGTCGACGCGCACCGCGAGCGCCTGCCCGCCCTGCTCCCGGATGCCCGCGGCCACGCGCTCCGCCGCCGCCTCGTCCAGGTCGGCGAGCACGGCGTTGCCGCCCTCCGCCGCCACTCCGCGGGCGATGGCGGCCCCGATGCCCGATGCGGCGCCGGTCACCACGATCGTCCGTCCCTCGACCCGTCCCGACATGCGCGCACCTCCGGTTCCGCCGCGGCCCCGTCACCGCGGTGTTCAGTACGACTGTACTCAGGTCGGTCGATGTTCAGCGGGCGCGGCTAGCGTCCCGGCCATGGACGACGGGGTCGGGGGTGTGGGCACGACGGGCGGCGAGGACCGGGCGGTGGCGGTCGTGACCGGGGCCGCGGGCGGCATCGGGCGGGCGGTCGCCCGGGCGTTCGCGGCCGACGGCGCCGCCGTGGTGGTGGCCGACCTGCGGGAGGAGGCCGCCGCGGCGGTCGCCGCCCGGCTGACGGAGGAGACCGGGGCGCCGGCCATGGCCGTCGGCGTCGACGTCACCGACTCGCAGCAGGTGCGGACGGCGGTGCAGCGCGTGCTGGAGCGCTTCGGGCGCGTGGACCACCTGGTGAACTGCGCCGGCATCTCCCTCAGCTCGCCCACGGCCGAGCACGCCGACGAGGACTGGCGGCTGGTGCTCGACCTGAACCTCACCGGCACGTTCCTGCTGTGCCGGGAGCTGGCGGCGCCGCTCGGCGCCGCCCGGGGCACCGTGGTCAACATCTCCTCGATCGCGGCCTTCGCCGCAACCCGGCCGGAGGTGCACGTCGGCTACGACGCGACGAAGGCCGCGATCGTCGCGCTGACCCGCACGCTGGCCGTCGAGTGGGCGGCGGCCGGGGTGCGCGTCAACGCGGTCGCCCCGGGCTACACCGACACCGAGCTGCTGCGCCGCGTGGGGGCGGACTCGCCGGAGACGGTCGCCGCCTGGATCGCCCAGACGCCCCAGCGCCGCCTCATGGACCCGGTCGAGATCGCCGCCGTGGTCCGCTTCCTGTCGTCGCCCGCGTCGTCCGCGATCACCGGGCAGACGATCCTCGCCGACGGCGGCTGGTCCGCCGCGAAGTAGCGCCCTGCCGGCTCGCGGATCCGCAGATCTCCCGCGGATCCGCAGTTCCTGCCCGACACGCCGTGTGCAGAGGCCTCGGGAGCGGCGTGTCGGGCGAGATCTGCGGATCCGCGAGAAGGCGGTGAGCGGAGCAGGGCGGTCAGCGGAGGGACGCGGCCAGTTCCGCCCGCATCGCCGCCAGCCGGTCCGTCAGCCGCCGCGGCACCCGGTCGCCGAACCGGGCGAGGTGCCGCTCGACCTGGTCGCACTCGTCCAGCCACTCCGCCGGGTCGACCGCGAGCAGCCGGTCGAGGTCGCCGCGGGGCAGGTCCAGGCCGTCCAGGGCGAGGTCCTCCCGTCGGGGCAGCAGACCGGCGGGGGCCGCGTCCGCGTCGACCGCGCCGTCCAGGCGGTCGACGATCCACTCGAGTACCCGCACGTTGTCGCCGAAGCCCGGCCACAGGAAGCGCCCGTCCGGGCCCTTGCGGAACCAGTTCACGCGGAAGACGCGGGGGGCGGCGTCGCCCAGGTCGTCGCCGACGTCCAGCCAGTGGCGCCAGTGGTCCGCCATGTCGTAGCCGCAGAACGGCTGCATGGCGAACGGGTCGAAGCGCAGCTCGCCGACCGGGCCCTCCGCGGCCGCCGTCTGCTCGCTGGAGATCGTCGCCCCCAGGAAGACGCCGTGCGCCCAGTCCTCCGCCTCGGACACCAGCGGCACCGTGCCCGCCCGGCGCCCGCCGAAGACGATCGCGTCCAGGGGCACCCCCTCCGGCACGTCCCAGTCGGCCGCCATGGTGGGGCACCGGTCCGCCGCGACCGTGAAGCGGGCGTTCGGGTGCGCCGCGGGCCGGTCGAGCCCCGGCGTCCAGTCCTCGCCCCGCCAGTCGATCAGGTGCGCGGGCGCCTCGTCGGTCAGCCCCTCCCACCACACGTCCCCGTCGTCCGTCAGGGCGGTGTTCGTGAAGATCGTGTCGCGCTCGACGGTGGCCAGCGCGGCCGGGTTCGTCGCCGGTCCGGTGCCCGGCGCGACGCCGAAGAAGCCCGCCTCCGGGTTCACCGCCCACAGCCGGCCGTCCGGCCCGCGGCGCAGCCAGGCGATGTCGTCGCCCAGCGTCTCGACCCGCCACCCCGGCCGGGTCGGGGTCAGCATGGCCAGGTTC
>JAKONM010000277.1 GCA_022701925.1 Microbacteriaceae bacterium | reverse complement strand
GCCCGGTGTCAGCGGGGAGCCCCTGGCCTCCTGAGGGAGGTCGGCGGCGACCACGGGGCCAGCGCCCGCGCCACCTCCGCCACCCACCGCTGCGGCGTGAACTGCTCGGCGCGCTCGCGCCGGTCCGCCGCCGTGGCGGCGAGCCGCTCGGGCTTCTCGGCGTGGGCCACCACGGCGGCGGCGAGGGCCTCGGCGTCGTCGACCCTCACGAGGGCGCCGAGCGCGCCGCCCTCGAGCAGCTCGCGGGGGCCGGAGCGGCAGTCGGTCGCCACCACGGGGGTGCCGTGGGCCATCGCCTCCAGCAGCACGAAGCTGCCCATGCCCTCGTAGCGCGAGGAGAGCACGAACAGCGAGGCGGAGGCCAGGGCGCGCTGCAGCTGGTCGGAGAACCCCGGCAGGTGCACCGCGCCGTCCAGGCCGAGCTCGGCGACCAGGGCCTCCAGCTCCGCGCGGTCGTCACCCTCGCCGACCACCAGCAGCGCGTGCCCGCGGACCGCCGCCGACCGCTCCCGGGCGAGGGCCCAGGCGCGCAGCAGCACGTCGAAGCCCTTGGACGTCGACAGCCGGCCCGCGGCGACCGCGAAGGGGCCCCCGCCGACGAGGTCCGCCAGGGGCGGCGCCAGGGGGAGGGCGCCGGCCCGGCGCACCGCCTCGACGTCGACGCCCACCGGGACCACCACCGCCCGCGACTCCGGCAGCCCGGCCGCGAGGAGCTGCTCGACCAGGCCCGCCGAGACGCACAGCGCGAGGTCGGTGCGGGCGTGCACCCAGCGCGTCAGGCCGTGCAGGCGCACCGGGACCCACTCGTCGAGGGCCTGCTGCAGCTGGCTCTGGACGATCACGGCGAAGGGCCGGCGGGCCAGCCGCGCGGCCAGCCACCCGGCGAGCAGCCCGTAGCCGATCTCGCTGCCCGAGAGCACGACGTCGCTGCGACGCGCCTCCCGCACGAGGCGCACCAGGGAGGGCAGCAGCGCCCGGCGCAGCTTGACCGGGCGCGACGTCCCGTGCAGCACCTCGACCGAGGGGTCGACGGCCAGCAGTGGCTTGCCCGACGTCGAGTGCTGCAGCACGAAGACCCGCGCGGGCACCCCGGCTCCGGGCAGCCGCCGGGCCACCTCGTGGCTCACGCGCAGGCCGCCGCTCTCCTCGAGGTGCGCCTCGACCAGCAGCACGCCCCCGGGCCGCCGGCTCATCGGGACAGCACCGGGATCCACGACCGGGCGGCGCCGCGGTAGACCTGCTCGAGCACGGCGTCCTCCAGGTCCAGGCCGCTGACCGCCCAGCGGCCCTGGGGCGGCACGGCGGCGGTCGAGTACGGGAAGTGCTCGTCGGGGGTCTCCAGGAGGCGGAACCAGGTCCGCAGCTCCTCCACGTCGAAGCCGAAGGAGTCGCTGCCCCACAGCACCCGGCCGGCGTGCCGGCGCAGCAGGTCGGCGGCGGCGCGGGGCTGGCGGCCCAGCTCGGCCGCGCGTCCCGACAGGTCGACGGCCAGGTTGGGGTGCGCGGCGAGCAGCGCGCCGACGGCGGCGAGGTCCTCCGCGCTGGAGGCCACGTGAGCCCCGACGAAGCGCGTGCCGGGGTGGGCCGCCACGAGCGCGGCGAAGGACCCCAGGAGGACGTCGTGCGCGGGCACCGGCCGCCCGTGCAGGGCCCAGTCGGGGTGCGCCAGCAGCTCTTCGAGGCGCTCGTTGTGCCGGTCGACGGGCGCGAAGAACGCGAGCGGGTCGGCGACGTGGACGAGCGCCGGCAGGCCGAGCTCGCCGGCGCGTCGCCACACCGGCGCCAGGCGCTCGTCGTCGGGCAGCACCAGCCGGCCGCGCTCGTCGCGGACCCGCAGCCCCAGGTCCTTCCACACCTTCAGCCCCGCGGCGCCGGCGGCGGCGGCGGCCTCGAGCTGGGCGACCAGGGCGGGCACCCCCCGCCCGTCGGACAGCGCGGACCCGTCGACGTGGCAGAACGTGGCGAAGCGGCCGGGGTGGGCGCGGTCGTAGCGGTCGAGGTTGGCCTCGAGCTCGGCGCCCCAGCGGCCGTCCAGGTTCACCACGGCCTCGACGCCGGTGGCGTCCATGGCGGCGAGCAGGGCCGGCACGTCGGGGGCCATCCAGGCGGCGCCGTCGTTGAGCCACGTGCCCAGGTGGTTGTGGGCGTCGACGGCGGCGACCGCCGCGCGCTGCGGGTGGTGCTCGGGCAGGCGCAGCGCGCTGCGCGGGGCGTAGCGGCCGAGCGGGACCGCCGCCAGGCGCGCTCGGGCGCGCAGCGAGCCCGCGGTCCGCAGGGCCCTGCCCGCCCCCCGGCGCAGGAGCCCGGGCGCGCGGACGCGCGCGGGGACGACGGCGCCGCTCTCGTCGGACGGACCTCGGGCGGCGTGCATCGGGGTCGAAACTACCCACAGCGACCGGACGTCGCGCACAGACCGCGGCGCCGGTGCGTGCAGACGGGTGGACGTCGTGAGCCGCACCCCCCTGACGGGTGACGCCGTGGCCGTCCCGGCCCCCCGGTGCTGGCCGGGGCGGGTGTCCGCCGGGCGACCTACCCTTGGTCCTCGTGCCGCTGACCGGGATCGTCTCCGCCCTGCTGCCCGACCGCGGGTTCGACCGCGCCCTCGCCCGCGCGCGCGCGGGCGACACCCCCCTCCTCGACGTCGCC
>JAKONM010000269.1 GCA_022701925.1 Microbacteriaceae bacterium | reverse complement strand
TCGGAGTCGGAGTCGGAGTCGGAGTCGGCGTCGGCGTCGGCGTCGCGGTCGGAGCGGGCGACGGCGCGGGTGTCGACGGCCAGGGCGACCCGGTCGGCCGCGCGATCGCCCCGCCGGTCGAGCGCGGAGCCGGGGTCGCGGTCGGAGCGGGGGTCGCGACGGGCGCGGCCGTGGCCGCGACGACGGGCGACACGACCCCCGAGGACGTCGTGCCCCGCCCACCGCCGCCGTCGTCGTCCGCCGGTCCGGGACTCGGGTAGGGCTCGGGCTCGGAGCCGTCCGCGAACAGGGAGCCGGGGTCGCCGAGCGCCCCCGGCTCGAGCGTGAGCCCGGGGGCGGGGCGCGCGGCGGCGCCGGTGCTGGTCCGCGGGGCCGCGGTCAGGCCCGCGAGGCCGGCCGCCGCGGTCCCGATCAGCGCCACGCTCAGCCCGATGCCCGCCGTGCCGACCAGCACGGCGGCGCCGACGCCGATCCGCCGGTCGGCTCGCACGACCTCGGCGGCCGAGGGCCAGGGCGCCACGGTCCTCCCCGTGGTGCGCAGCGCCTCCAGGTCCGCCAGGTCGTCCGCCTCGGAGGGTTCGTCGTCGTCCTCGAAGCCCGCTCCGACGCCGCGGACGCCGCGGGCGACGTCGGGGTCGAGCAGCCGCACCGAGCCGTCCGCACCGACCAGCACGGTCTCGGGGTGGATCGCGCCGTGGACGACGCCGACGGCGTGCAGGGCGGCGACCTGTTCGGCCACCGCGGCCAGGATCTCCTCCAGGCGGCCCGGCAGCAGGTGCTCCCGCTCCAGCAGCGCCGCCAGCGTCTCGCCGTCGTGCGGCGGGTCGAGCTCGTCGGTCATCGCGGCCTCCGGTGGTGCACGGTGCACATCCTGCCGCCCCCCGGACGGGGGTGGAAACGCGAGCGACCAGGGAGTGCGCGTTCCGGCCCGGCGCGTCCTGCGCGGCGATGCGTGCAGCGGGACGCCGCGCGCCGCGACGCCGGTCGGTCACCGCGGCGCACGGGGCGTCCCGGGACGGAGCAGGATCTCCTGGGCGCCGCGCGGGGCGGCGCCGAGGAGGGGGTCGTCATGCCGTCGTACCGGGTCGTGCTCACCGTGGGACGCGTGCATCCGGGCGGGAACGCGCAGGCCGTCCTCCCCGCCGCCGCGGCGGCGGTCGCCGAGCTCACCACGGTCGAGGCCAGGTCCGTCGGCGTGCGGCAGGGGCGCGCCGAGGCGACCGTGCGGTTCGAGGCGTCGGACGACGAGATCGCGCGGCAGATCGCCCCGGTGGCCGCGCAGGCGGCCTGGCAGCACGCCGAGGTCGTCGAGACGGCGCTGCGCCGGCAGAACGGCACCCGCTGGCCCCTGGTCGCGTGACCCCCGCGCCCTGCACGCCGCGCTCGAAGACGTGTTCGAGCCCGGTGCGCGCGCCGCGGCGGCGCTGTCCTTGGCCTCGCCTAGCCTCGGCCGCATGATCGCGTCGCTCCGTGGGTCCGTGCTCGAGGCGGTGGGCTCGACCCTGGTCGTCGAGGTCGGCGGCGTGGGCTACGCCGTCGCGGTCACGCCGGACCACGCGCTCTCCGTGCGCCACGGCGAGCAGGTGCTGCTGCACACCGCGATGGTGGTGCGCGAGGACGACATGTCCCTCTTCGGCTTCCCCGACCGGGAGCGCCTGCAGGTCTTCGACCTGCTGCGCGGCGTGACCGGCGTCGGCCCGAAGTCCGCCCTCGGCGTGCTGGCCGCGCTGACCCCGGCCGAGATCGCGGCCGCCGTCACCGACGAGGACGACGCGGCCTTCCGGCGGGTGTCCGGCATCGGGCCCAAGACCGCGAAGCTGATCGTGGTGTCCCTGACGGGCAAGCTGATCGGGGTGCGCAGCGCCGCCGCGACCCCGCGGCCGTCCGCCCGCGGCGCCGACGTGCTGGTCGCGCTGGTCGGCCTCGGCTACCAGGAGCGCGCCGCGCAGGCCGCGCTCGACGACGTGCTGGCGGCCCGGCCCGACGAGCGGCAGACCGCGGTGCTGCTGCGTGCGGCGCTGGCGCTGCTCGGGCCGCAGGCGGTCCGATGAGCGACGTCGACCCGGTCCCGCACTCCGAGGCGGAGATCGCGTTCGAGGGCGCGCTGCGTCCGCGCACGCTGGCGGAGTTCGTCGGCCAGCAGAACGCCCGCAAGCAGCTCGAGGTGATGCTGAAGGCCGCGGCGATGCAGAACCGCGCCCCCGACCACATCCTGATGTCCGGGCCGCCGGGGCTCGGCAAGACGACCCTCGCGATGATCGTCGCGGAGGAGTCGGGCCGGCCGCTGCGCATGTCGAGCGGCCCGGCCATCCAGCACGCCGGCGACCTGGCCGCGGTGCTGTCCTCGCTGACGCCCGGCGAGGTGCTGTTCATCGACGAGATCCACCGCATGGCCCGCAGCGCCGAGGAGATGCTGTACCTGGCGATGGAGGACTTCCGGATCGACATCATGGTCGGCAAGGGGGCGGGCGCGACCTCCATCCCGCTCGACCTGGCGCCGTTCACGCTCGTGGGGGCGACGACCCGCTCGGGGCTGCTGCCGAAGCCGCTGTACGACCGCTTCGGGTTCCTGGTGCACCTCGAGTTCTACTCGACCGGCGAGCTGGAGCAGGTGCTGCTGCGCGCCGCGACGCTGCTGAACCTGGAGGTGCAGCCGCCGGCCCTCGGCGAGATCGCGGTGCGCAGCCGCGGTACGCCCCGCATCGCGAACCGCCTGCTGCGCCGCGTGCGCGACTGGACCCTGGTCCACGGCGGCGTCGCCGACCACGCGGCGGTGCGGTCGGCGCTGGACCTCTACGACGTCGACGAGAGCGGCCTGGACCGGCTGGACCGCGCCGTGCTCGGCGCGATCCTCGACCGCTTCGACGGCGGCCCGGTCGGGCTCAGCACGCTGGCGGCGAGCGTGGGGGAGGAGCAGGACACGATCGCCGAGGTCGTGGAGCCCTTCCTGGTGCGGATGGGCCTGCTGTCGCGCACGCCGCGCGGCAGGGTGGCGACCTCGGCAGCCTGGCGCCGCGCGGGACGCACGCCTCCGGTGCCCGGAGCGCCGGTGCTGTTCGACGACTCGGTATGATCGGGGCGCTCGACGCGGCTGACGGCCGCTGACCCCGGCGCCGCCAGCACGAGCTCGGCCTGGTGCGGGGTCCTCAAGCCACACGGAGGCCCCAATGGACCCGCAGACCACACAGCTGCTCTTCTTCGGCGTGATCATCCTGGTGATCGTCCTGCTGATGTTCCGCAACGGGCGCAAGCGCCAGCGCGACCAGGCGGCCCTCACCGACGGCCTGAAGCCGGGCGCCGAGATCATGACCACCTTCGGGCTCTTCGGCACGATCGAGTCGATCGACGAGCAGGAGAACCGCATCGTCATCCGCACGAGCCCGACGTCGCAGGCGACGATCCACCGCCAGGCGATCGGCAAGGTCGTCACGCCGGTGGCCGAGGACGGCACGCGGCTGGACGGCGCGCCGGTGGTGCTGGACGACGCCGCGGCCGACCCCTCGTTCGGCGAGCGCGTCGAGCAGGAGAAGCACGACGAGGCCGCCCGCGGGACCGGGAAGACCGTCGAGTAGCGCCTAGCATGACCCGGCCGCCCGGCAGGGCGGCGCATCGACCGCCGGGCGGGTGACGCGTCAGCGCGGCTCCGCCCTCCGACGAGAGGCCCCTGTGGCGAAGACCACGTCCCCGCTGCGGCACGCCCGCCGAGCCCTGACCGGACTGCTGGTCCTGCTGATCGCGGGCTTCGCGCTGAACGGCGTGGGCGTGCTCGTCGCCCCCGGAAACGACTTCGCGACCAAGTCGGAGGCGTTCTTCCCGAAGCTCGGCCTCGACCTGGTCGGCGGCACGCAGATCATCCTGCAGGCGCAGACCGAGACCGGCCGCCCGCCGACCGGGGACCAGCTGTCGCAGTCGGTGGCGATCATCCGGCAGCGCGCGGCCGCCGGCGGCAGTCCGGACGCGCAGATCTCGACGTCCGGCACCAGCAACATCGTGGTGTCCCTGCCGGGCACGCCGTCGCAGGCGACGATCAACAGCGTGCGGGAGAGCGCCCGCATGGACTTCCGCCCGGTGCTCGTCACCGGGGCTGCGCCGACGGCGTCCGCCGGCTCGCAGCAGGGCGCCTACACGCCGCCCGCCTCGTTGGCCGCGACGCCGTCGGTCTCCCCGACGAGCGGCAGCGACCTGAACCAGGTCACGCCCTACCTGCAGGACCTCTACCTGAACTACCGGTGCGACGCGGACCAGCAGAACGGCAACGGCAACGCGCCCGCGGACCGCCCGCTCGTGACCTGCTCCGACGACGGCTCGGCCAAGTACCTGCTGGGCCCGGTCGAGGTGCCGGGCACGAGCATCTCGAACGCCACGAGCGGCATCGCGACCACGAGCACCGGGGCGACGACCGGCCAGTGGGTCGTGAACCTGTCCTTCAACGGCACCGGCACGCGGCAGTTCGCGGCGATCTCGGAGCGCCTCGTGGCGCTGACGGGGGCGCAGAACCAGTTCGCGATCGTGCTGGACGGCCGGGTGATCTCGGCGCCCACCATGAACGCGGCGATCACGGACGGCCGCGCGCAGATCTCCGGCAACTTCACCGAGACCAGCGCCAAGCAGCTGGCCGACCAGCTGAAGTTCGGCGCCCTGCCGATCCAGTTCGCCGTGCAGAGCCAGCAGTCCATCTCCGCCACGCTCGGCTCCAGCCAGCTGACGGCCGGCCTCATCGCCGGCCTGATCGGCCTGATCCTGGTCTTCGGCTACGCGCTGTTCCAGTACCGGGTGCTCGGCTTCGTGATCCTGGCCTCGCTCGGCATCTCGGCGGTGCTGACCTTCATCGTGCTCGACTTCCTGTCCTGGCGGCAGGGGTACCGGCTGTCCCTGGCCGGCGTGACGGGCATCATCGTGTCGATCGGCATCACCGCGGACTCGTTCATCGTGTACTTCGAGCGCATCCGCGACGAGCTGCGCGAGGGCCGGGGCCTGGAGGGCGCCGTCGAGACGGGCTGGCGCCGAGCGCGGCGCACCGTGCTCGCCTCCGACGCCGTCAACCTGCTGGCGGCCGGCGTGCTCTACGTGCTGGCGATCGGCGACGTGCGGGGCTTCGCGCTGACGCTCGGGCTCTCGACGATCATCGACGTCGTCGTCGTGGTGCTGTTCAGCCACCCCGTGCTGCAGATCCTGGCCAGGCGCCCGTTCTTCGCCGACGGCCACCGGCTGTCCGGCCTCGACCCGAACGCGCTGGGCGCGGTGTACCGCGGTCGCGGGCAGTTCCGGGCGCCGGCGCTCGCCGGCGGCGGCAGGGCGCAGCGCAGCACCGGCGAGGCGCAGCGCCGGCAGACGATCGCGGAGCGCAAGGCCGCGGAGCAGCAGTCGCGCTCGACCGGGAAGGACGACCGCTGATGGCGGGTCTCACGCAGTTCGGCAACGACCTCTACACGGGCGTCAAGTCGATCGACTTCATCAAGCGCCGGCGGCTCTGGTACCTGATCTCCGGGCTCGCGGTCATCGTCTCGGTCGTCCTCCCGACCCTGGTGCTGCCGTCGGTCGGCCGCGGCTTCCAGTTCGGCATCGAGTTCACCGGCGGCTCCGAGTTCACGGTCTCCGGGTCCAGCCGCTACGCCGACGACGAGCTCGCGAAGCAGGCCGTGCAGTCGGTGACGGGTCCCTCCGTCGAGCCGCTCATCGCCCGGGTCGGCCAGACGGGCGTGCGCATCCAGACCTCGCAGCTCGACCCGACCGGCGGGGCGACGACGAACTCCGACCGGGTCGCCGAGGCCCTCGCGACCGCCTACGGCGTGCCGTACCCCGGCGACGACGAGCGGGGGGTGTCCTCGTCCTTCATCGGGCCGACGTGGGGCGCCGACATCTCCGGCAGCGCGATCCGCGGGCTCGTGATCTTCCTGGTGCTCGTCGCCGTGGTGATGGCGGTCTACTTCCGCACCTGGAAGATGTCGGTCGCCGGCCTCATCGCCCTGTTCCACGACCTGATCATCACCGCCGGGGTCTACGGCATCATCGGCTTCGAGATCACGCCGGCCGCCGTCATCGGCTTCCTCACGATCCTCGGCTACTCGCTCTACGACACCGTCGTGGTGTTCGACAAGATCCGGGAGAACACGTCGTCGATGGGGGAGCACCCCTCGCGCACGTTCTCGGAGACGGTGAACCTGGCGGTCAACCAGACGCTGGTGCGGTCGATCAACACCTCGATCGTCGGCCTGCTGCCGATCGCGTCGATCCTCTTCATCGGCACGACGCTGCTCGGCGCCGGCACGCTGCGGGACATCTCGCTGGCGCTCTTCATCGGCATCATCGTCGGCACCTACTCGACGGTGTTCATCGCGGCGCCCCTGTACGTGGACCTCCGGTCGACCGAGCCCCGTGTGAAGGCGCTCGACCGGCGCGCGCTGGAGGCGCGGGCGCACGCCTGAGCCGCTGCGGGACGGGCGGCGCGGCGCGCGGGAAGCGCGCCGCGCCCGCCGCTGTTAGCCTCCGGAGAAGGGGAGGCACTTCGTGACGGACACCCGCGAGCCGGCGCAGACCACGGCGACCCTCAGGCGGCGCGTGCCGCGCCTGTTCTCCCGCGCCCAGTCCGTCGACGCGGTCGACGTGCTGATCCGCACGGTCAGGACGCACCACCCGAAGGCCGACACGAGCGTCATCGAGCGCGCCTACGCGGCCGCCGAGAAGGCGCACCGCGGCCAGCAGCGCAAGAGCGGCGAGCCCTACATCACCCACCCGGTGGCGGTCTCGCAGATCCTCGCCGAGCTGGGCATCGGACCCCGCGGCGTGGCGGCCGCGCTGCTGCACGACACCGTCGAGGACACGGCCTACACGCTCGACGAGCTGCGCGCCGACTTCGGCGACGAGGTGGCGCTGCTGGTCGACGGCGTCACCAAGCTGGACAAGCTGAAGTACGGGGACTCGGCGCAGGCCGAGACCGTGCGGAAGATGGTGATCGCGATGTCGAAGGACCTGCGGGTCCTGATCATCAAGCTCGCCGACCGGCTGCACAACGCCCGCACCTGGGGCTTCGTCCCCGCCGAGAGCGCCTCCCGCAAGGCGAAGGAGACGCTCGAGATCTACGCCCCGCTGGCGCACCGCCTCGGCATCCAGACGATCAAGCTCGAGCTGGAGGACCTGTCCTTCGCCGTGCTGTACCCGAAGCTGTACCTGGAGATCGAGTCGCTGGTGCGGCGCCGCACCCCGCTGCGCGAGGAGTTCGTCGCCTCCGTCACCGAGCAGGTCACCGAGGACCTGCGGGCGGCCCGCATCAAGGGCAAGGTGCAGGGCCGGCCGAAGCAGTACTACTCGATCTACCAGAAGATGATCGTGCGCGGCCGCGAGTTCGACGACATCTACGACCTCACCGGCATCCGGGTGCTGGTCGACAGCGTGCGCGACTGCTACGCCGTGCTCGGGTCGATCCACGCCCGCTGGACGCCCGTGCCGGGTCGCTTCAAGGACTACATCGCCACGCCGAAGTTCAACCTGTACCAGTCGCTGCACACCACCGTGCTGGGGCCGGAGGGCCGCCCCGTCGAGATCCAGATCCGCACGCACGAGATGCACCAGCGCGCGGAGTTCGGCGTCGCGGCGCACTGGAAGTACAAGGAGCAGGTCGCGGGCCGGCAGACGGGGCCTGCGGCCGCCGGCGACGAGGACATGGCCTGGCTCGCGCACCTGTCCGACTGGGAGAGCGAGACCGCCGACCCCCAGGAGTTCCTGGAGGGCCTGCGCTTCGAGATCGGGGCGAAGGAGGTCTACGTCTTCACCCCGAAGGGCAAGGTGATCGGCCTGCCCGCGGGGGCGACGCCCGTCGACTTCGCCTACGCCGTCCACACCGACGTCGGCCACCGCACGATGGGCGCGAAGGTGAACGGCCGGCTGGTGCCGCTGGAGTCGGACCTGGCCAGCGGCGACGTCGTCGAGATCTTCACCTCCAAGAACCCCGACTCCGGACCCAGCAAGGACTGGCTGCAGTTCGTGCGCAGCCCGCGGGCGCGCTCGAAGATCCGCCAGTGGTTCACCAAGGAGCGCCGCGACGAGGCGGTGGAGCAGGGGCGCGACGCCATCGCCCGCGCCATGCGCAAGCAGAACCTGCCGCTCACGAAGCTGATGACGCAGGACGCCCTCGTCGGCATCGCCACCACGATGCGCTACGAGGACGTCTCCGCCCTCTACGCCGCGGTGGGGGAGGGGCACGTCTCCACCCAGTCGGTGATCGAGCGCGTGCTCGCCCAGCTGCAGGACACGCAGGAGGCGGACGAGCCGGACTTCGAGGCCCCGACCACCGGCCGGTCCCGGACGATCCGCTCCAGCGACTCCGGCGTGCTGGTGCGCGGGGCTCCGGACATCCTGGTGAAGCTCGCGAAGTGCTGCACCCCGGTGCCGGGCGACGAGATCCTGGGCTTCGTGACCCGGGGCGCCGGGGTGTCGGTGCACCGCACCGACTGCCACAACGTCGCGTCGCTGCAGCAGGAGCCGGACCGGGTGCTCGAGGTGGAGTGGGCGCCGACGTCGAAGAGCGTCTTCCTGGTGCAGATCCAGGTGGAGGCGCTGGACCGCTCCGGCCTGC
>JAKONM010000247.1 GCA_022701925.1 Microbacteriaceae bacterium | reverse complement strand
CCAGGCGACCGCGGTCACCCCGCTCGGCGTGCGGGTGCGCCGGCACCTCAGCACCAGCGGCCGCGCGGTGCAGGCGCTGGAGGACGAGGTCTTCGACCCGGAGGACGTGCCGGCCGACGCGCGGCTGACGGGGGAGAGCGCGCTCATGGCGGCGCTGGCCGCGCAGCGCACCGGCCGCATGCACGACATCGTCTCCACCATCCAGTCGGAGCAGGACCGCATCATCCGCTCGGAGGCGCGCGGCGTGCTGGTCGTGCAGGGCGGGCCGGGCACCGGCAAGACCGCCGTGGCCCTGCACCGTGCGGCCTACCTGCTGTACGCGCAGAAGGAGCGGCTCGCCCGCAACGGCGTGCTGGTCGTCGGTCCCTCCCGCAGCTTCCTCGAGTACATCGAGCAGGTGCTGCCGTCGCTGGGGGAGACGGGCGTGGTGCTGAAGACGGTGGGCCAGCTGTACCCGGGCGTCGACGCGACGGCGGTCGACGCGCCCGCGGTCGCCGCGGTCAAGGGACGGGCGCGGATGGCCGACGTGGTCCGCCGCGCGGTGCTGCTGCGGCAGGCCGCCCCGCAGCACCCGGTCGACATCGAGGTCGACGGCGTGCCGCTCACGGTGCAGCCGGCGCTGATCGAGCGGGCCCTGCGACGGGCCCAGCAGTCCCGGAAGCCGCACAACGTCGCCCGGGTCGCGTTCGTCAAGGATGCGCTGGGCTCGCTCACCTCCCTGCTCGTGGACCGCATCGCGACCCGCGGCGGCACGGTCGACGAGGACGACCGCCGGCTGCTGCGGGAGGACCTGCGCACCGCCGACGACGTGAAGGTGCTGCTGAACACGGCCTGGCTGCCGCTGACCCCGCAGAAGCTGCTGGGCGACCTGTGGACGCGTCCCGAGTACCTGGCCGCTGCGGCGCCCGACCTCTCGCCCGCGGACCGCGCGCTGCTGGCCCGCCCGCGGTCGGCGCCCTTCACGGTGGGCGACGTGCCGCTGCTCGACGAGGCCGCCGAGCTGCTGGGCGAGACCGACGTGACCGGCGACGCCCGGGCGCAGGCCCGCGACGCGCAGCGGCAGCGAGACCTGGAGAACGCGCAGCAGGCGATCCAGAACATGGGCGTCGAGGGCATGGTCTCCGCCGAGGCGCTGGCCGACGGCTTCGAGGAGGAGGCCGCACGGCTGACGACGGCCGAGCGCGCCGCCGTCGACCGCACGTGGACCTACGGCCACATCGTGGTCGACGAGGCGCAGGAGCTGAGCCCCATGCAGTGGCGGCTGCTGCGCCGCCGGGGGCCGCTGCGGTCCTTCACGATCGTCGGCGACCTGGCGCAGTCCGCGGCGACGCGGCCGCCGTCGGGCTGGGCCCAGGCGATCCGCACGCTGACCGACGACTTCCGCCTGGAGCGGCTGACCGTGAACTACCGCACGCCGCGCTCGATCGCCGAGCCGGCGGAGCAGCGGGCGCTCGCGGACGGGCTGCCCGTGACGCGGTCCCGATCGGTCCGCGACGGCGAGCCGCCCCGGGTGCTGCGCGCCCCGGCGCAGGACCTGCTGCCGGCGGCCGTCGAGGCGGTCGCGGCCGACCGGGCGGCGGACGGCGCCGGTTCGCTGGCGGTCGTCGCTCCGGGCTCGATGGTGCCCGCGCTGCGCCAGGCCCTGGCGGCGGCGCTGCCGGAGCCCGTCGGCCTCGGCGCCCGCGGACTGGCCGCGGGCGTCAGCGTGCTGGACCCCTGGACGGCCAAGGGGCTCGAGTTCGACGTCGTCGCGGTCGTCGACCCGGACGCCATCGCCGCCGAGTCCGGGCCCGGCTCGCTCTACGTCGCGCTCACCCGTCCGACCCGGCGGCTGCTGATCGTGGAGCCGGACGAGGTCCGTCCCTCATAGAAATCGCACTGACGAGGCACTGAGACCGCATCGGGCTCACTCGGACACTCGTCCGCATGACCGCCTCGACGGCAGCCCTGCCGCAGCCACGCTCCCGCTCCGCCCGACCCCGCGCCTCCCTGGTCCGGCGGATCGCGGTCGGCGTCGACCGGCCCGTCTGGATCCGGCCGTCCGTCGCCGGCCTGCTGGTGCTCACCGCGCTGCTGTACCTGTGGGCGCTGGGCGACAGCGGCACGGCGAACGCCTTCTACGCCGCGGCGGTGCAGGCCGGCAGCCAGAGCTGGAAGGCGTGGTTCTTCGGCAGCCTCGACTCCGCGAACTTCATCACGGTCGACAAGCCGCCCGCCAGCCTGTGGGTGATGGGGCTCTCGGTCCGGATCTTCGGGTTCAGCAGCTGGAGCCTGCTGGCGCCGCAGGCGCTGATGGGCGTCGCCTCCGTCGCGCTGGTCGTGGGCGCGGTGCGCCGCAGCCTGGTCGACCTGCCGCAGCGCGTCGCCGCCGCGGCCGGTCTGCTGGCCGGCGCGGTGCTCGCGCTGACCCCGGCCGCCGCGCTCATGTTCCGCTTCGACAACCCCGACGCGCTGCTGGTGCTGCTGATGACCGTCGCCGCCCATGCCACCGTGCGCGCCCTGCCGCGGGCGGCCTGGAGGTGGCTGGCGCTCGCCGGCGTCGCCCTGGGCTTCGCCTTCCTCACCAAGATGCTGCAGGGCCTGCTGGTGCTGCCGGCCTTCGGCCTCGTCTACCTGCTGGCCGCCCGTACGACACTGCCGCGACGCCTGGCGCACCTCGGGGTCGCCGCGGTCGCCCTCGTCGTCTCGGCGGGCTGGTGGGTCCTCGCCGTCGCGCTGTGGCCGGCGGACGCCCGGCCGTACATCGGCGGGTCGACCCACGACACGGTGCTCGACCTCGTCCTCGGCTACAACGGGCTCGGCCGGATCTTCGGCGGCTCGGGAAACGGGGGCGGAGGCGGAGGGACCTCGGGGTCGAGCTTCGGCGGGGCGACCGGGCTGCAGCGGCTGTTCAGCAGCGAGATGGGCCTCGAGATCTCGTGGCTGCTGCCCGCGGCCCTGCTGCTGCTCGTGCTCGGCCTGGTGCTGCGGGGGCGCTCGTCCCGCGTCGACGCCTCCCGCGCCGCGCTGCTGCTGTGGGGCGGCTGGCTGGTCGTCACCGGCCTCGTCTTCAGCTTCATGAGCGGCACGGTGCACCCGTACTACACCGTCGCGCTCGCCCCCGCGGTCGGCGCCCTGGTCGGCGTCGGCGGCGCGCTCGCCTGGCGGGCCCGCGACTCCTGGTGCGGCCGTGCCGGTCTCGCCGGCGCCATCGGATCCGCCGGCGTCTGGGGCTTCGCGCTGCTCTCCCAGGACGCGGCCTTCCTCCCCTGGCTGCGGTGGACGATGCTCGCGGGCGGCCTGCTCGCGGCGGCCGCGATCCTCGTGTCGGGCGTGCTGGCCGACCACGCCGGTCGTCGCGTCCTGGCGGTCGCGGTGCTGGCGGGGTCGCTCCTCGGTCTCGCCGGCACGGCGTCGTACTCGCTGGCGACCGCGTCCGTCCCGCACTCGGGGTCCATCCCCACCGTGGGCGCGTCCTCGGTCGGCGGCGGGCCGGGGACGGGCGGCGCACCCACCGGCACCGCCCCGAGCGGCACGGGTGCGGGCGGGACGAGCAGCAGCGCCTCCGGCGGCGCGACCTCCACGAGCACCGGCCCGACCTCGGACGCGACCGCGGTGCCGTCCGGCGGGGGAGGGACCGGCGGCACCTCCTCGGCGGCGCTGACGGCGCTGCTGGAGTCGGCCGGCACCACCTGGTCGGCGGCGGTGAACGGCTCGCAGGCCGCCGCGACGCTCGAGCTGGCGTCCGGCACGGCCGTCATGGCGATCGGCGGCTGGAGCAGCGACCCGACCCCGACGCTGTCGGAGTTCGAGGCCGCCGTCGCCGCCGGGGAGGTCCGCTACTACATCTCCTCCGGCAGCGGCGGCGGGACGGGCGGCGGCTCCGGGTCGACCGCCTCGGCGATCGAGGAGTGGGTGGCGGCGAACTTCACCGCCACCACGGCGGGCGGCTCGACCGTCTACGACCTGAGCGACGCCGGCTGACGCGGCCGACGGGGGTCCGCCCGCGCTCACCCGCGCGAGCAGGCCCCCGTCGACGTCGCGGCGGTCAGGGAGGGGGCCCGGGCGACGACGTCGGCGAACTCGGCCCGGGTCATCGCGTAGCCCAGGTCCTGCTCGTCGCTGCTCTTCGCGAACACCAGGCCCAGCACGCGCCCCTCCTCCGACAGCAGGGGGCCGCCGGAGTTGCCCTGGTTGACGTCCGCGGCCAGCGACGCGATCTCGCGCACGCTGCGCCCGCCGCCGGTGGCGTCCGGCACGGCGACCGACCCGACCCGCACGACCTCGGCCCCGCCCTCGGTGAAGGGGCCGCCGAACGGGTAGCCGGCGACCACCCCGGTGTCGCCGGCGCGCGGGGTCGGAGCGAGGTCCAGCGGCTCCGCGTCCAGTCCGCGCACCGCGATCAGGGCGGTGTCGGACGTCGGGTCGAACCAGGTCACCCGCCCGGTCAGGGCCTGCCCGTCGGGCGAGATGACGACCGGCGCGGTCACCCCGGCCAGCACGTGGGCGTTCGTCAGCACGCGGTCGTCCGCCACGACGAAGCCGGACCCGCTCTGCTCCTGGCCGCACGACGTCGCCCGCCCGGTGACCTTGACGACCGACCGGATCGCCGTGGTGAGCGCGGCCGAGCGGGGCACGTCGGGCACGGAGGCGCCGCCCCGGCCCCCGCCGAGCGCCGTGCCCAGCTGCGGGATGCCGCTGCTCAGCACGACGGACCGCAGCTGCGCGAGGCCGCGGTCGACCGGCGCGGGGGTGACCGCGTCGATGGTGCGCAGCACCGCCGAGCCCGCCACCGGCTGCGCGACGTAGGGCACGCCCAGCGCCACGGCCAGGGAGGAGACGACGGAGAGCGCCAGCGCGCTGACGACCACCTGCGCTGCGGCGCCCAGCACCCGGTCCACGACGCCCAGCGGGCTCTTCAGCACGGCGCCGCCGATGATCGCGCCGATGCCCGCGCCCATCGCGTGGCCCAGCACCACCAGCACGACCGCCGCGACGATCGTCGCGATCACGCGACCGGAGTCGTCGGGC
>JAKONM010000244.1 GCA_022701925.1 Microbacteriaceae bacterium | reverse complement strand
GTTCACCGCCTCGACGTACGGCCCACGAGCGCGGTCGGCGTGGATGCCGACAGAGGGATCCAGGATGTAGCCGGGGAACACCAGCGGGCCCAGCTGCAGGGTCTGCGCGATCGCGGTGAAGCCCAGGTAGATCCCGAAGACGGCGAACGAGGCCGCCAGCACGAAGCGACGGTGCCGGGTCCCGAACAGCAGTGGCGCAGCGGAGAACAGGATCAGCGGGATCACGTAGTGGTCGAGGAGCGTGAACAGCCCGGTCTGGTTGCGGATCGGGGCGGCCAGCCAGGAGACGACCGCCCAGATGGTGGCTGCGGCGAGGAGGAAGGCGGTGGTCGTGGGGCGGGGGAGCACCCCTGCGCGACGGGCACGTCGGTATTCGACCGCGAAGCCCACGGCCAGCAGCACCCGGTCGACCGGACCGGGGATGCGCATGTCGCTCCAGTGACCCGCGAAGCAGTTCGCCAGCAGTCCGGCCAGCACCAGCCAGAAGCCGAGGTCGTGCGCCCAGTAGCGCTTGCGGACGCGGGTGCGAAGACGGCTCGATCCCGGGACCGCGCCGACCAGGGCCGTGACGGTCACTGCGGGGTCGCGCGCCGTGATCCGCGGCTGCGCTGCAGTCGCGCGGACCGGATCAGGGAGATCACCAGCCAGACCCCGATTCCGGCCACGAGGCCGACGGCGCCCCAGAGCTGGAAGCGCTGCCGCGA
This sequence comes from Microbacteriaceae bacterium, assembly GCA_022701925.1. GTDB lineage: Bacteria > Actinomycetota > Actinomycetes > Actinomycetales > Microbacteriaceae > Amnibacterium. Next base: position 12,443 of record JAKONM010000244.1, on the reverse strand, counting down.
GTTCGACTCCGTGACCGCAGCGGAGGAGAGCGGCGCGATGCCGTTGGCCGCGACGCTGCCGCTGATCTGATCGGTGAGCAGAGTCTTCAGTGCGTCGGCGTTCGCCTGGGCGGTGCTGAGCCTCGCGCTCGCCTCGCCGTAGGCGGCCGAGTTCTGGTCGACCTCCCTCCGGTCGAGGGATTTGATCGTGGAGTTCGCGTCAGCGACCTCGGTGAGCGCTGCTTCGATCTGCGACTTGGTCCTGTCGACCGCCGAGGAGTTGTCGAGCAGGGCGTTCACCGTCGTCTGCAGCGCGGACACGGAGTCGTTCGCCAGCCGTGTCGCGGCCGCGGGGGACGGACCGGTCGCCTCGATGAGCACGACGCTCGTCGCCGCGATCGGCGACGCGGAGACCGTCTCGTCGGCGGGGTTGAAGCCGGTCTTCAGCAGGGCGCGCTGCACCGAGTCTCCGGAGAAGACCCTGCTGTAGGTCTGCGCGAGCGACTGCCCGGCTTGGGTGAACGAGGGCACCGCAGCCGCGTCCACGCTCGTGCCAGCGGCGAGCATCTGCGCCTGAGCGGTGTAGGTGACGGGCGACAGGGCGCCGACCGTCAACCCGCCTGCGACGAACAGCAGGATCAGAGCGATCAGGGAACGTCTATGGACGTCGGCCAGCCCGAGCAGGCTGAGCGGCCGCTGGGCCGGCACTGGACGGTTTCGCGTCCCCGTGATCCGGGAGGGTTCCGTCAAGGCGATCGGTCCAGTGGCGGCGATGGTCGTACCTCGCTTCGGTCGGGCTTCAGGCGGGCGTCGCAGCGCAGCGCGGTGAAGGGCACCGGCTCACGAGCGTCCGGTTCTCATCGACCGAGTCCTCGCCCACCCCCGCTGGCGACGACGCCGCGCAATCGTCCCACAGGAGCCGGATGGCCGCCAGGCCCTCGCCCAGCCGGCAATGTCCGGTGAGCCGATGTGCCGCGGCGGAGCGGCCAGGAGTCGCCCTTCCGGCGCTCGACGAGTCCCGCTCCGAGCGCCCCGGCAGAAGCCGTCAGGCCTTTGCCTTCGCCTTCGCCTTCGCCTTTGCCTTTGCCTTCGCCTTCGCCTTTGCCTTTGCCTTTGCCTTCGCCTTTGCCTTTGCCTTTGCCTTTGCCTTCGCCTTCGCCTTCGCCTTCGAGTCGATCGGCTGCGGCTGCGGCTGGCGCGGGGCGTCGGACGTCGTCGGGGCGTGGGGCGCGGCCGGCAGCGGCGACGTGCTCACGGGTGTCTGCTCCGACCGCGCAGGCACCGTCTCCTCCTGGGCGAGGGCGACGGACGAGCTCGCGGCGACAGCGGCTGCGGGGCCGCGCCACCCGTCCGCGACCACCTGCATGCGGCTCCACGGGAAGTTCTTCAGCACCGCGTAGTCGGGCCCGCCGAGCAGGGTGCGCCACGGGTCGGGGGAGGAGGCGTCCGCGGCGGGCTTCGCCTCGGCGAGCACGGACACCGAGCCCGACTTGTCGACCACCACGAAGCCGTACTCCTGTGCCGCCCTCGCGATGGTGACGCCTGCCGGGGTCAATCCGAGTCTCGTCACATCGATCGACGGGTCCAGACGCATGCGGCTGCCCTCGGGCATCGCGGCCGCGTTCGGGTCCGATCCGTCGCTGCGCTGGGCCGGCCAGCGGAACTTCGACCAGACCGCCGGGTTGGGAATGTCGAGCGACATCAGGTGGTCGATGCGGCCGGAGGCGATCTCGGAGTAGCGCACCAGCCCGCCGGCGTTGGGCAGGCTGGTCGCGGTGGCGCCGAACTGCCCGGGGAACGCGCCGGCGCTCGTGGACACGTGGTCGAGCCGCCCGCCCCAGCACGCGCTCCAGCGCCCGTCCGAATGCTTCTGGGCGACCCAGAACTCCCACAGCTGGTCCGTGGCGCTCGAGTACACCGACAGCTCGCCGTCCGTCCCGTTCGCCGCCACCGCGTTCGCGGGGATGGGGACCTCGGTGAAGTAGCCGCCTGGGCCGGTCAGGCCGCTCGGGGTGTACCCCTTGCGCTGGCAGTCGTTGAACGCCACGTCCTGCGTGGGGGTCGAGGCATCCACGGTGTAGAGGGCGCTGTTGTACTGGTGCGCGTTGAACGCGGCGACGCCCCCGTAGCGATCGGTGATCGTGCCGACCATGTAGTCGACCATCGCCTGCGAATTCGAGTCGACCGGTGCGGTGCGCAGCGATGTGCGCCAGAAGCTCTGCGCTCCGAACGGGTTCCCGCTCGGTTCTGCGGCGGATGCGTCGACGGACCCGACCGCGCAGACGGCAGGCAGGATGAGCAGCGCAGCGAGCGCTGCACCCGTGACGATGGTTCTTCGAGATCGATGTTGCATTGGAATCCCCCAATTCCTCATGCGCTTCATCGAGCATGTGTCATGGACCGAGGCATTAGTGGCGGAACCGGCAGAAATGTGCGACCCGCTCCACCCCAGTGGGAGGGGCGCCTCGGATCGGCGATGAGCGCCGACGGCGTCCGTCTCGCCGGCACCGTCAGCGCCGCGGGAGGATGGGGCGTGGCCGATGACGAGGACGGCGTGCGCTTCGATCCCTACCGCGAGGCGGTGGAGGGGCGGCTGGCGCGGAAGCGTCTGCGCGGGCTGGTGCCCCAGGTCGTCGAGGCGTTCCGCCTGCTGCGCCGCGTCGATCCCCGCTCGTCCTTCATCGTCTGGTCGGTGCAGGCGGTGAGCGCCGCCGGGATCGCGGCGCAGGTCGTGCTGACGAAGGTCGGTCTGGACGCCCTGCTGGGCGGGGCTCCGGTCTCGGCGGTGCTGCCTCCGCTGCTGCTCATCGTGGTCGTCAGCGGCGTCGTGTCCGTGCTGACCGCCCTGCAGGGCCAGTTCCAGGTGCTCCTCGGCGAGCTGGTGGTGCGGGACACCTGGCAGCGGGTGCTGGAGGCCGCGGTCTCGATGCCGCTGCTGGCCTTCGAGGGCGACGACTACTTCGACCGGCTGCAGCGCATCAAGTCGAACGCGCTGCTGAAGCCGCTGCAGCTCGCGCAGGGCGCGATCGGCCTCGTGGGGGGAGTCCTCGGCATCGCGGGGCTGATGCTCGCGGTGCTGGCGCTGCAGCCCCTGGTGGTCCCGGTGATCCTGCTGGCGGGCCTGCCCTTCTTCTGGCTGGCTCGACGCGGCGGACGGCTGGAGTGGGAGTTCGCGCTGCGCACCACCCGCAACGTGCGTGAGCGGTTCGCGCTGATCGAGCTGATGTCGGAGCGCGGGCCGGCCAAGGAGGTGCGGGCCTTCGTGCTGCGGGGCTGGCTGCGCGACCGGTTCGACCGCAACTACGCCGAGTACCTGCGCGAGCTGCGACGGAAGGTGGGACGTCGCGTGCGCATCGCCGCGCTCTCCGCGGCAGCGGGAGCCGTGCTCGCCGGGGCCGCCGTGGCGGTGCTGCTGGCGCTCATCGACCAGCGCAGCCTCTCGCTGCCCGTCGCAGGAGCCACCCTGGCGGCAGTGGTCCTGCTCGGCGGCAGGCTGCAGCAGCTGTTCGACGGCGCCTCCTCGATGCTCGAGGCGGGGATGTTCATCGAGGACGTGGAGCGGTTCGAGGCGCTCGGTCGGATCCCGCCGAGGGCGGGGAGGGGGACGCCGAGGACGTTCGAGCGGATCGAGCTTCGGGACGTCGACTTCCAGTACCCCGGGGCGGCGACGCCCGCCGTCCGCGACGTGACGCTGACCCTGCGCCGGGGGGAGACGGTCGCGCTGGTCGGGCCGAACGGCTCGGGCAAGACGACGGTCAGCAAGCTGCTCGCCAACCTGTACACCCCGACGTCGGGCTCCGTGCGGTGGGACGGCGAGGACCTGCGGGAACTCGACCAGGAGCAGGTCGCCCGGTCGATCGCGGTCCTGTTCCAGGACTTCGTCCGGTACGAGCTGACCCTGCTCGAGAACATCGGGGTCGGGGACGAGTCCCGGATGGCGGATCGCAGCGCGATCGAGCGGACCGCCGGGGCAGCGGGGGCGGACGCCGCCGCCCACCGGCTCGCCGGCGGGTTCGACACCCTGCTCTCGACCCGGTATCCCGACGGCTCCGACCTGTCGACCGGGCAGTGGCAGCGGGTCGCCATGGCGCGAGCGCTGTTCCGCGATGCGCCGCTGGTCGTGCTCGACGAGCCGACGGCGGCCCTGGACCCCCGGGCGGAGGCGGAGCTGTACGAGGCGATGTCCACCGTGCTCGCCGACCGCACGGTGCTCCTGGTCACTCACCGCTTCGCGAGCGCGCGCCGTGCCGACCGCATCGTGGTGCTGGACGCCGGTGCGGTGATCGAGCAGGGCACCCACGAGCAGCTGATGGCCGCCGGCGGCTACTACCGCGAGATGTTCGACCTACAGGCCGCCGCCTTCGACCTCGCCGGGGACGCCGAGGCCTGATCCGAGTCGCAGGTAGTCGGCGGCCAGCGGGTCGAGGACGAGCCCGTCGAACTCCAGCCACGCGTGGGCCTCCACGACGCCCTCGTGACGGCGCACGCCGATGCTGAGGGTCGGCTCGCGGTAGCGCAGCAGCCGCCCCAGCACCAGCGCCTCGCGCAGGCACGAGCCGCGACCGAAGGGCCAGTGGCGGAACACCTGACGCACTGCTCGCGCCGTGTTCAGGTCGTCTCGGCTCAACACGCCGGAGCCGGCGGTCGTGGTGGTCGCGCCCGGCCGGAAGCGGATGCCGGCGATCGCGCACAGGCGGTCCAGCGTCCGGTGCCGGATCGACCACTCGAACCGGACCGCCCACACCAGCGCCTTCATCCGCTGCAGGACGTCGCCCCGCGTCACCGGGGCTCTCATGACGAGGGGACCCGCGCTCGCCGGAGCGCGGGTCTCCTCGACCGGTCTCCGGTTCAGCGGGAGACGAGCGACCCGACGACCGGGATGGACGCCGAGTACTGGTCCGCCTGGCCGCCGATCTTGTTGAAGGCGCGGGTCATGTCGGCCAGCGTGCCGATGGTGGTGATCGTGGGGGAGACGTACATGAGGAGCTCCTGACGGGGGAGGATCGAGCCGGGACCGTGACAGGACAACGTGAACGGGACCGGATGTCAACCGTCTGCGCGGATCGCCGCACGACCCCCGGATCGAGGTGCTCGCGGATGGATGAGGTCAGGAGGGGCGCGTACGGCATCGGACTCGCCGGCGCCGCGGCGGACCACCCCTCGCTCCCGATCGCGCCGGCCGCCTGGCCGGTCTGGTCGATCACCTGGTCAGAGAAGTCTCTCGAGGGTCCGGAGGTCGAGCGGTACCCCCTGCCCGACGGCGGTGCGGTGTCCTTGGACCCGGAGTCCCGGTCGGCCGTGGTCTCGGGACTGCCCGAGCCGTCCGTCTCCGCGATCCTGCACCCGTGGCTCTCCTTCGTCGCCACGGTCGTCGCCCACCGGCGGGGGTCCGCCACCTTCCACGCGGGCGCCTTTGTGCACGACGGGAGGGCCTGGGCGGTGCTCGGCGAGAAGCACGCGGGCAAGACCAGCACCCTGGCCTGGCTCTCCCAGAACGGCGACGTCGTCACGTCGGACGACCTGGTGGTGCTCGACGGCCTGACCTCGCTGTCCGGTCCCGGCTGCCTCGACCTCCGGCGGCCCACGGCGGAGCACCTGGGCGTCGGCGAGCGGGACACGCCGCTGCCCGGACGGGAGCGGTGGCGGCTGTGGCTGCCGCCGCCGCCCGCGACCCATCGGTTCGCCGGGTTCCTGCTGCCGGCCTGGGGTGAGCGCAGCGAGATCGCGCCCGTGGCCCCGCGGCAGCGGATCGAGGAGGTGGTGCGGCACCGCGCCTACCTCGCCCCGGAGGGCGGAGAGGCGGGACTGCTCGCGCTCGCCGGGCTGCCCGTGCTGCGCTGGACCAGGCCGAAGGACTTCGCGGCGCTGCCGGACGCGGTCGCGGTGATGCGGGCCGGGCTCGACCGGGCGGTCCCGCGATGAGGGCGTCGACGTCCGTCCTCGCCGAGCTCGCCCTCGACGCCCTCGCGCTGCGCGTCATCGCCGCGCTCGAGGCGGCGGGAGTCCCGGTCCTGCTGATGAAGGGGCCGGTCACCCGCTCCTGGCTCTACGCGGACACGGGCGGGCACCCCTACACGGACGTCGACCTGCTGGTCGCGCCCGATCACGATGCCGCCGCCGCGGGCGTGCTGCGGGGCCTGGGGCTCCGCGACCTGCACGCCGAGGTCCTCGGTCTGTACCGTCCGCCGTGCGAGCGGGCATGGGGCGGGCCGGAGGGCGTCGTGGACCTCCACGTCGGGCTGATGGGCGTTCCGAGCGCCCGCTGGTCCGAGGCGTGGCACGGGTTCGCCGCGGCGGCCGAGGAGTTCGTGCTGCACGGACGCGCCGTGCAGGTGATGGACGAGCGCGCGCGGGCGCTGCACGTGGTGCTCCACGCCGCGCAGCGGGCTTCGGGGCCGAAGGCGCTCGCGGACCTGGCGGCGGCGATCGACCAGGCGCCGCGAACGGTCTGGGAGGGCGCGGCAGCGCTCGCCGAGGGTCTGGGCGCCGGCCCGGCCTTCACCGCCGGCCTCGACCGCGACCCCGCGGGCCGCGCGCTGCTGGCGGAGCTGCCGATCCGGAGGTCGGCCACCGTGGGCTCCGTGCTGCAGGCCCGAGGAGCTCGCAGCGAGGCGCTCGCCCTCGTCGCCGCCGTGGAGCGGAGGACGCCTCTGCGGGTGCTCCTCGGGGTCGAGGACCCCGTTGTTCCGCGACGCCGCGTCCTCCGCCTCCGACTGGCCGCCGCGGCCCGTCTGCCCGTGGCGGTGGTGCAGCTGCTCGGTGCGGCGGCCGCGGTCGCCAGGGGACGGCGGCGGCCCGGAGGGGATCCGTCCTGAGCGGTGCACCGCCGGGCAGGGCAGGCTGTGCCCCATGCGCTACGCGGTGAAGCAGGACGCGGTCGTCTGGCAGCAGGTCGACGACGAGGTCGTCTACCTCGACCTCGCGACGTCCGAGTACCAGTCGGTCAACGCCTCCGGGGCGGCGCTGTGGGCGGAGATGGCCGCTCCCGTCGCCCGCGAGCGGCTCGCGGCCGTGCTGGTCGAACGGTTCGCCGTCGATCAGGCGACCGCCGACACGGACGTGGACCGCTTCCTCGACGACCTGCGTGCGCGGGGCCTGCTTGTCGCCGAGTGAGGTCGGCGCCCGCGCGCCCTTCCCGCTGACGCCGCTCGACCTCGCGACCGGACTCGTGTGGGGCGGCCTCCCTGAGCGTCCCCGGGTGCCGCAGGGCACCGAGACGCTGCGGCAGGCCGTGGAGGGTGCGGTGCGGGACGCATTCGAATGCGGGCCGGTCGCCGTCAGCTTCTCCGGTGGTCGGGACAGCTCCGCGGTGCTCGCAGTGGCTGCGCACGTCGCCGCTGCCGGAGGGTGGCGGCCGCCGCTACCGGTGACGCTGGTGTACCCGGACGAGCCCGCGTCCGACGAGGCCGACTGGCAGGACCTGGTCCTGCAGCACCTCGGTCTGCGCGAGCGGATCGTGCTCGAGGTGCACGACGAGCTGGACCTGCTGGGGGAGACGGCGACGGGCGCGCTGCGAGCGCACGGCCTGCTGTGGCCGGCCAACGGCTTCAGCCACGCCCGCATGCTCCAGGAGTGCGCTGGGATGACGCTGCTGACCGGCGGAGGCGGCGACGAGCTGTTCGACGACAGCGCGCCGTCGCGGTCGTCCCTCGTGCTGGCGGGCCGTGCGGTCCCTCGACCGCGGGACGTCCTGCGGCTCGCCGCCTCGCGCCTCGCGCCTCGCGCCTACGACGCGCGACGGGCGCGCTACGTGCTCCGTCTGCCGTGGCTGTCGGGCGAGGGGCAGCAGCGCTTCGCGGCCGCCGTCGTCGACGACCGGGGACGGCCGGGGCAGCCCTGGGACGCCTCCGCGCTGCGGGCGCTCGTCGCCCGGTCCTTCGCCGCCATGCGGGCGGGCCAGGATCTGCTCGCCGACGAGCGGCGCGCCCGCATCCGGCACCCGTTCCTGGAGCCGCGGGTCGTTGCTGCGGCCGCACGCGCCGGAGGCCGGCTGGGCCTCGGCGGCCGCACGCGGGCGATGCGGCTCATCGCGGGCGACCTGCTGCCCTCGGCCGTGATCGAGCGGACGACGAAGGCGACGTTCGACGGCGGCTACTGGTCGCGGGAGTCGCTCGAGTTCGGCGGCGCGATCGACGTCGAGGCCGTGCTGGGAGCGGACCCCGCCCTCGGCCCGCTGCTCGACCTCGGCGCCCTGGCGGCGGCGTGGCGCGATCCTCGGCCGCCCTTCCTGACCGCGCTGCTGCTGCAGGCGTGCTGGCTGGCGGACGACCGCGGGGCCTGAACGGCTCGACGGCCTCCGCTGCACCGACCGAGCGGACGGCCCGTGCGCGCCGGCCGTCGCTCGGCGGCTCGTCTGGCTCAGCATCCGGGCTTCTGATTCGATGGACCCCTGAGCGGTCCCGCCGTCGTGCCGTGCTCCTTCTGCGACCTCGTTAGGAACGTCCATGCGCATCTCGGTGATCGGCTGCGGGTACCTGGGGGCGGTCCACTCGGCCGCCATGGCGGAGCTCGGCCACGACGTGGTCGGCGTCGACGTCGATCCGGCGAAGGTGGAGGCGCTGTCCGACGGCCGTGCTCCGTTCTTCGAGCCGGGGCTGCCCGACATCCTCCGGTCCGCGGGCGCGACGGGTCGGCTGGCGTTCACGACGTCCATGGCCCGGGTCGCAGGCGCTCGGGTGCACTTCGTCGCCGTCGGCACCCCGCAGGCGCGCAACTCGAACTCGGCCGACCTCGCCTACGTCGACGCGGCGATCGACGCCCTCATCCCGCACCTGCGTGAGGGCGACCTGGTCGTCGGCAAGTCGACCGTGCCCGTCGGGACGGCTGCTCGCCTGGCGGAGAAGATCGCCGCCTCGGGCAGCGGCGCCATGCTCGCCTGGAACCCGGAGTTCCTCCGCGAGGGCTTCGCGGTGAAGGACACGATCGCCCCCGACCGCCTGGTCTACGGGCTGCCCGACGGCGCGGCGGGGGAGCGGGCGAAGTCGCTGCTGGACGAGGTCTACGCGACGGCGCTGAGCACCGGGACGCCGTGCGTGACGGCGGACTACCAGACCGCTGAGCTGGTGAAGGTGGCCGCCAACGCCTTCCTGGCGACGAAGATCAGCTTCATCAACGCCATGGCGGAGATCGCGGAGGTCGCCGACGCGGACGTCACCAAGCTGGCCGACGCGATCGGCTACGACGCCCGCATCGGACGCCGCTTCCTGAACGCCGGCATCGGGTTCGGCGGCGGGTGCCTGCCGAAGGACATCCGGGCGTTCACCGCGCGGGCGGAGGAGCTGGGCCGCGGCGAATCGGTCGCCTTCCTCAAGGAGATCGACGCGATCAACATGCGCCGTCGGCAGCGGATGGTCGACATGGTGGTCGAGGCGCTGGGCGGACAGGTGTTCCAGAAGAAGGTCACGGTGCTGGGGCTGGCCTTCAAGCCGGACAGCGACGACGTGCGCGACAGCCCGGCGCTCGACGTGGCGGTGCAGCTGAACGGCCGCGGTGCGCACGTGATCGCGACCGACCCGGAAGCGATCCCGAACTCGATCCGACTGCAGCCCCAGCTCGGCTTCGCGACCGACACCGCCGACGCGCTGCACGGCGCGGACTGCGTGGTGCTGGTGACGGAGTGGAAGGAGTACCGGGACCTCGACCCCGTGGCGCTCAAGGAGCAGGTGCGCACCCCGCTGATCATCGACGGGCGCAACGTGCTCGACCCCGACCGGTGGCGGGCCGCGGGCTGGACCTACATCGGGATGGGCCGGCCCTAGCCCCCCGGCCGGCGCCGGGATCTTGGTCGTGCGGCAAGCGAGCAAGTCATCGATCCGGCCCGGTCGTGAAGGATCTGGGGCCGTCGAGCTGGTGTCAGAGCGCACCGCGCCCGCTGGTCACGCAGGCGTCGCCGGCGGCGCGCCACCGAGACCCAGCGTCGGCGACGCCTTCGAGCGCGCCGGCGGACAGTGCTGCCTCCCGCAGCCGTAGAAGTGCTCCACATGGAGAGCGAGCTGCAACCACTGGAAGTGCTGGACCACCTCGTGGGCCGTTGAGATACTGACTGGGCCGGCCGTGGATCGCGACCAGAGGATGGTCCTCGGCGCGGAACCCGGTGGAAGCAGTCGCTGGCTGGTACGGTGCGGACTCGTCTGTCAACGCTGCTCCACGCCGAGCATCTGGCCGAGGGGAGCTGACAGATGGCCTCTCGCGGTCTACGAGATGCGCCGCTCGTGCTGAAAGCCGTCGGGATCGCGGTCGTCGTGGTGCTCTGCCTGTTCGTCGGTCTCGACCTGGTGCAGCGCGACCGCGGTGCGGAGCGTCAGGCCGGAGCCGAAGCAGCGAGCTACAGCCCGCCTCCGCTCTCGAGTCCGCAGCCGAGGCTCGTCAGCGTGATCTCCGACGAGCTGGCCGGGGCGCAGCCGGGATCTGACGCCGAGCAGGAGGGCCCGCCCTCCTGGATCTCGATCGTCCCGCAGCGTGTCAGCGTGCGGCTGTCGCCGTTCATCTATCCGAGCAGCGGGTACACGATCCGCGGGTTCGACGACGATCCCAACGGGTCGACCTTCGTCACACGGGCTGGCCGGATCTCGGACACCACCTCGCTGGCCGTCTTCGTCGGCGGCGCTGCAGACCGGGGCAGGGCGAGGACCACCATCAGCAAGGCCGCGACCACCGCGTACGCCGACGTGAAGGAGATCGCTCCCCAGGCTCGAGTCGTCGTCGTCGGGCCGGTATGGCCGACGGCGGACCCCCCGGCCGACGTGCTGGCGGTGCGGGACGCGCTGCGGACCGCCGCCGGCGTCGCGGACGCCACCTGGGTCGACCCCATCGGGAGCCGTTGGCTGGCCGGCTCGTCCTCGCAGTGGGACGCGGAGACGAATCAGCCGACCGCTGCAGGGCAGCGACAGCTCGGCGTGCTCATGACCCAGGTGGTTCAGCGGGAGTTCTCCTGATGGCGTCGGCGCCATCGTCTGCTGACGCTCAAGGGGTCATGGCGGAGGGCGTGCTCCTGCCCCGGGCCCCTCATGACGACGTGCTGATGCGCGCCGGGCGATGCGGGCTCTACGCCGTGCTGGTGCTGTCGTCCCTGCTGGTCGCCCGGGTGGGCGACTACACGGCCGGTGACATCGTGCTGGTGCTCACCGTCGGGGTCACCCTGTTCGCCGTCGCCGCGACGTGCACCTGGGGCAGGCGTCACGAGCTGCCGATCGCAGCCCTCCTGATCTTCTCCACGATCGTCGGGGGAGGCGCGCTGTCCGGCCTGCGGGCGCAGTCCGCCGGCTCGACGCTGGCCGTCGTCGCGCGACTGGTGCTGGTGATCCTGGTGCTGCCCTGGATCGCGAAGATCCTGCTGCCGCGCCCCGAACTGGTGCGGCGAGCACTCACCGCCTTCGCCGTCGGCTGCGGCATCTGCGGTGCCGGCACGATCGTGCAGTTCGTCTTCGGCAGCAACGCGATCCCCGGCACGGCCATCACCGACGCCGGCCGCTTCGCCGGCTTCACGCAGAACGTGTCCGACACCGGGGGAGTGTGCTGCGCCGGCGTGGTGCTCGCGCTGGCGCTGCTGGTCTCCGCCGACCGGCGCGCCCGCGTCATCCCCCTGCTTGCCCTGATCGGCTCCGCCTTCGGTCTCCTGCTGTCCGGCAGCGTCTCCGGGCTCATCAGCACCGTCGTCGGCGCGCTCGTGCTGCTGCTGACCGGCGTCCTTCGACCCCGGGCCGCACTGCTCGCGGTCCTGGGCTCCGCAGCCTTCATCTCCGCGGTGGTCGGCATCCAGGTCGCCGCCGGTGCGCTGAATCCCCTGCAGCGCATCCTGCAGACCACCGGCAACTCCGCCGACGCCCGTTACGACACCGCCGGCAGCCGAGTCAGCACGTACACGGAGGCACTGCGGAAGATCGGCGAGAACCCGGTCGTCGGTGCGGGCCTCGACCCGAACTCCACGATCGTCGACGGGATCTACCCCGCGCACAACCTCTTCATCGCCGCGCTCTACTGCGGCGGCGCCCTGCTGCTGGTCGGCATCACCATCGCCGTCTTCCGTCCCCTCGGCACCGGCGTGCTGCGACGTCGCCGCGAGCCGCTGGTGGCGATCGGACTGGCCGTCGCGCTGACCGAGCTGGTCTTCGCCATGACCGCGCCAAGTCTGTACAACCGGTACTTCTGGATCCCGGTCGCGCTGCTGCTGGCTGCTGCAGCGCTGCGACCCGCGTCGGCGCCCGCGGCGCCGGCGACCTCTCCGTCTCCGTCTCCGAACCTCGAGACGGCGTGGTCGGGTGGGGTGTCGACGACCGTCGCCTTCGCCAGAGCGGGGGATCCCTCGACACGGCATCCGGGCGGACGGCACCTCGGGTGGTAGCGTGCCGTGGCCGCCGGGCCGCGTTCAGACCCGCGGTCAGGCGCTGCACCGGCACCGATCGCGCGGCCCGTGCCCACCGACCGGACCGATCGCAGGAGTGGTGATGGATCTGAGCGACTACCTG
>JAKONM010000237.1 GCA_022701925.1 Microbacteriaceae bacterium | reverse complement strand
ACAGCTCGGCGCCCGGATGGGCGAGCAGCGCGGTGCGGTGCTCAGCCATTCGCGGTCTCGGCCTGCGGGTTCCGCACGGACCAGGCCGACTCGTTCCGGCGACCGCTCGACATGCCGCGCGTGCTGTAGCCGCGGGCCAGCTTCGCCGCCAGCGACTCGTAGCACTCGGTGACGGCGTCCCAGTCGTACCGCTCCTTCGCGCGCTCCTGCATGAGCTCGCCGATGTCGCGGAAGCGGAAGGGGTAGCGCTCGACCTCCTCCACGGCCTGCGCGACCTGCGCGGGCGAGGAGAAGTACAGGCCGGCGGTGCCGGCGACCTCGCGGTTGAACACGACGTCCCAGCCGACGACCGCGGTGCCGGCGCCCATGGCGCGCAGCAGCGACGGGTTCGTGCCGCCGACGGAGTGGCCGTGCAGGTAGCTGAGGGCGTGCGAGTACAGCTGGTCGAGCATGCGCTGCTCGTACACGCCGCCGAGCAGGCGGATGCGGGCGTCGCCCTCCGCGAGCCGGCGCACCTTCTCGGTGTAGGCCTGCGCGTACGGCGCCGAGCCGACGACGACCAGGGGCATCGTCGCGCCGCTGCGGCGGTAGCCCTCGACGATCACGTCGACGTGGTTCTCGGGCTCGAAGCGCGCGACGACCAGGTGGTAGTGCCCCGGCACCAGGCCGATCTCCTCGATGAGGTCGGTCGGGCTGTGGCGCAGGATCTTCGTGCCGTAGGTGATCAGGTCGGTTTGGATGCCGAACTCGTCGGTGTAGTAGTCCTGGATGCCGCGCGCGTCGGCGATCAGGCTGTCGGCCTCGCGCACGGCGACCTGCTCGGCCATCCGGTAGTAGCGGCGGCCCCAGGTGCCCCACTTGTCGCGCTTCCACTCCAGCCCGTCGACGTGCACGGCCACCGCGGTCCCGCGCGAGCGGATCATCGGCACCAGCGGAGCGTTCGCGGCGTTGAAGACGAAGGCGACGTCGTGGCGCCGCGTGGCGGTCAGGTGGGCGGCGGACAGCGCGGTGTGGCTCAGCGTCTCGAGCGTCTTCATCCGCAGCGCCGGCAGCGTGACCAGGTTCATGCCCAGGTAGGTGGGAGGGACGTCCTCGCCCGTCGAGCGCCCGTAGACGGTGACCCGGTGCCCCTGGCCGACGAGTCGCTGCCCGACCTCCTCCACGGCGGTCTCGAATCCGCCGTAGGCGGCGGGGACCCCCCGCGTGCCGAGCATGGCGATGCGCATGGGTGCGATCCGGTGTCGGTGCTTCGGCGGCGCCGATGCGAGTGAGGTCATGGGTCCCTCGGGTGGGTGCGCGCCGAACGGGGTGGACCGTGCGGCGCGAGTGCTGCGGGGTGCGCAGCAGACGGGCGGCGGGTACCGCTCGACCGGTCACGGAAGGGTGTCCGCGCGGGTGCGATCGAATGGTGCTGCCGAGCCTACTTCGAGGCCTGAATCCGCACCGTCCCGTCTTCGGGGGCCGTGGAGAGCGTCCTCGTCGTGCTGGCGGCCGGGACGAGCAGCGAGAGCATCACCAGCAGGGCCCAGTTGCCCTCGATCAGCAGGCGGCTCTCCGCCAGCGCCTGCGTCAGCAGGGCGACCGCGAGCAGCAGCGGCAGCGCGGCGAACGGCTCGGGCACCACGGCGAGCCGCAGCGACCTCCACACCAGCGACCCGAGCAGCAGCGAGAAGGTCAGGAGGCCCGGCACGCCGGTCTGCATCAGCACGTCGAGGTAGGCGTTGTGCGCCTGCAGGTACTGCACGCCCGCGCGGATCACCAGGTTGTCGAACGGCTGCACCCAGGGCGCCCAGTAGCCGATCCAGCCCCAGCCGAGCAGCGGCCGCTGGGCGACCAGCTCGCCGACCAGCCGCCAGATCTCGAACCGGCCGGTGAAGTCGTCGCCCCGGCCGAGCAGCCGCAGCACCGGTTCGGAGAGCCGGGACGAGCCGAGCGCGACGACGGTCACGGCCAGCACGCCCGCGCCGACCAGCACCCGGCGCACGACGGGGCCGGCGCGCCGGAAGCCCAGCACGAAGCCGGCGGCAGCGATCACCGCCATGCCGGCGATCAGCGCGGTCGCCGAGCGGCTGAGCGCGATCACCAGCAGGTCCAGCGCGGCCGCCCCCGCCAGCAGCGGGGGGCGCACCGCCCGCGCGCGCCAGAGCACGGCGAGCAGCACCAGTGCGAGCACGGCGATGAAGCAGGTGAGGTTCGCGTTGCCGACGATCCCCTGGATGCGGCCGCCCTTCAGGATGAGGCCCGAGCTCCAGTAGTACGCGCCGGGCACGTTGGCGCTGTAGTCCGTCCACAGCGGCAGGATCCGGCCCGCGGGCGACAGGGCGACGGCCAGCTCGAACACGACGGCCAGGGCCAGGTGCACGTGCAGCATCACCGCGCCGATCGCCACCAGCCGGCCCGGTGGTCGGGCCACCGCGATGCCGAGCGCGATCAGCGCGGTGAGGATCTGCACGGTGCTGCCGAGCAGCGTCTCGAGCCGGTAGTTCGACCAGAGCGCCGACAGCAGGCACACGGCCACGAAGGCCAGCAGGGGCGCCGCGGTCCAGCTGCGCAGCAGCCGCCTCACCCGGGCGCGCTCCCGGCGCACCAGCACGACCGCGCCGACGACCAGGGCGAGCGACACGGCGCTGAAGCCCCACCAGCTGAGCAGGTTGCGCATGCCGTCGCCGTCCCACAGCGAGAACAGAGCGGCGAAGACGTAGACGTCCCTCACGCGGCCCCGCAGCACCTGATCAAACTACGTGAGGCGTGCGACGGCGGCGGCGGACTCGGCGGCGGCGGAGCCGACCGCGGTACAACTGCAGGGATGTGCCGGAGGTCCCGGTCAGGGAAGGACCCAAGTGCTCGTCGCCATCGAGGGCTCGCTGAAGGACTACGCCTGGGGATCGCGCACCGCGATCGCCGAGGTGACGGGACGTGCCGCGAGCGGCGGCCCGGAGGCCGAGCTGTGGTTCGGCGCGCACCCCGCCGGTCCGAGCACGGCCACCGCGGCGACCCCGGGCGCGGCCGGCCGGCGCCTGGAGGACCTGATCGCCGAGGATCCGGAGCGTCTGCTCGGGCCGGGGCGCGACCACCTGCCCTTCCTGCTCAAGCTGCTGGCCGCCGACCGGCCGCTGTCGCTGCAGGTGCACCCCGACTCGTCGCAGGCCCGCGTCGGCTTCGAGCGGGAGGACCGGGCCGGGGTGCCCGTCGACGCCGACGACCGCAACTACCGCGACCCCTTCCACAAGCCCGAGATGGTGATGGCGCTGTCCTCGACCTTCGAGGCGCTGGCGGGCTTCCGCCACGTCAGCGAGTCGCGGATGCTCTTCCACGAGCTGGCGCGGTTCGCCGACGACGACGACCGCGACCTGATCCGGAGCCTGGGGGAGCGGCTGGCCGACGGGGACCCCTCCGCGAGCGGCTCGACCGGCAGCTCGGCGCACGTGCTCGACGACGGGATGCCGGGCGACCGCGACACCCGCCCGCAGCACAGCGGCACGGGCAACGCGCTGAAGGACCTGGTGGAGCACCTGCTGCGCGGCGGCGAGCAGGTCGACCGCGAGATCGCGGCGGTCGTCGCCGCAGCCGGTCGGGCCTCCGCCAACAGCAGCTTCGCCCGTGAGTGGGCGACGGTCGGCGTGCTGGCGGGCGACTTCCCGGGCGACCCCGGGATCGTGGTCTCGCTGCTGCTCAACCGCGTCTCGCTGGCGCAGGGGCAGGCGCTGGCGCTGCCCGCCGGCGCCCCGCACGCCTACCTCTACGGGCTGGGCGTGGAGATCATGGCGGCCAGCGACAACGTGCTGCGCGGCGGGCTCACCTCCAAGCACGTGGACGTCGACGAGCTGCTGGCCGTGACCCGGTTCGAGGCCCTGCCCACCCCGATGGTGCGACCCGAGGAGCCGACGCCGGGCGCCGTCGCCTTCCGTCTCGACGTCGACGAGTTCCAGCTGGTGCGGATCGCCATCGGCGACGCGGCGGGCGTGCACGGCTACCAGCTGGCCGGGCCGGAGTCGGTGCGCATGGCGCTGACGGGACCGGCGATCGTGCTGGTGCTGAGCGGCGGCCTGCGGGCGGAGGGAGCGACGGGAGCGATCGACCTGGCGCGCGGGGACGCCGCGTTCGTCTCCGCGGACGAGGGCGTGCTGACCTTCACGGGCTCGGCGATCGCGGTGGTGGCGACGACGCCGTAGGCGGAACCGCGGTCCGCGAACGCTGCGCGCGGTGACCCGGGACGGTGCCCGGGAGCGGGCCGCGCGGCCGCCGACCGGGGCCTGATCAGGCGTCGCGTCCGGCCTGAACGCATGACCCCCACTTCGCGGGGCGGCCCCTTGCGGTTCTCGCACAACCGTTTAGCCTGAAGCGGTCGCGTCACCCAGCGCGACGAGAACCCGGTCGCGCCACCCGCCGCGGCGAGAGAGAGACCCGCCCGACCATGCCGTCCCCGACCGCGCCCGTCGACCGCTCCGCCGAGCCGATGCTCGCGCGTCCGCGGTACGGCGACGTGCTGCAGCGGCTGCGCGATGCGCAGAAGCCCGCCGGTCGCGGGGCTCCGGCCTACTCGATCTACGTCAACCGTCCGCTCGGACGGCGGATCGCCGCGCGCGCCCACGTGCTGGGGCTGCGACCCAACCAGATCACCGCCATCAGCGCCGCGCTGACCTTCGCCGCGATCGCGCTGCTCGCGACGGTCCCCCCGAGCCTCGGGCTCGGTCTGGCCATCACGCTGCTGCTCTGCGCGGGCTACGCGTTCGACTCCGCCGACGGGCAGGTCGCCCGGCTGCGGGGCGGCGGCAGTGCGGCGGGGGAGTGGCTGGACCACGTCGTCGACGCGATCAAGATCGCCACCCTGCACGCCGCCGTCCTGGTGTGCGCCTACCGCTTCCTGGTGCCCGCCGACCAGCGCGGCTGGCTGCTGGTGCCGATCGGCTTCGCCGCGGTCGCCGGCGTCTCGTTCGCGGTCTTCCTGCTGAACGACCTGCTGAAGGCGGCGCGCGCCGGCTCGTCGACCACCGCGGTCATCCGCGGGGGCAGCACGCCGCTGCGGTCGCTCGCCGGCCTGCCCACCGACTACGGCGTGCTGCTGCTCTCGTTCCTGCTGATCGGCTGGCCCGACGGGTTCCGCACGGTCTACACGCTGCTGTTCGTCGCATCCGCGGCCTACCTCGTCCTCGCGCTGCCGAAGTGGTTCCGCGACGTCTCCCGTCTGGACCGCCGATGAAGGAGCTCCCCCCGATGAACGACCCCGCGTCGTCCCGCCGCACACGGATCACGACGGCCGTCGTCGGTTCCGCGGTCGCGGTCGTGATCGCCGTCACCGCCTTCGGCGCCGTGCGCGCCGGATCGGCCGCCGGCGACGAGGCCGCCCCGAGCAGTGCTCCCGCGGCCTCCCCGCTGTCCACCGGCAGCGCGCCGACCCCCGCGCCCACCGTCTCCGCGCCGATCAGCAGCGAGGCCCCGATCCGCACCGACCTCACGGCGGAGGTCGTCTCGTCGAAGGCGATCACCGTCAAGAGCACCCAGGCCGGCGAGATCGGCGGACCCGCCGTGCGCTTCACGATCGAGGTCGTGAACACGACCGACAGGGCGGTCTCGCTGAGCGACACGGTCGTGAACGCGACCAGCGGCGCCGACCGCGAGCCCGCCTACGGCATCGACAGCGCGGGCAGGCCGTTCCCGTCGACGGTGCCGGCGGGGAAGAAGGTCACGGGCGTCTACGTCTTCACCATCCCGAAGGCCGACCGCGGCACCGTCACCGTCACGCTCGACACCGCCACCTTCAACCCGGTCGTCGCCTTCACCGGCGCGGCGCCGCGGTGACCCGCCCGATGGCCCGCCTGCTCGACCGGCCCACCGCCGGAAAGGACTCCTCCATGTCCGCGAGGCGCCTCCCGCTCGCCGTCCTGGCCGTCGGAGCGCTGATCGGCGGGCTCGTCGCCGCGCCGACCGCCGCCCTGGCTGACACCGCCCCGCGGAACGGCGACCCCGCGACCGTGTCGACGGATGCCCTGCCCACGCCGCAGATCAACGGCGTGGTGTGGTCGCAGGTCGTCATCGGCGACACGGTCTACGCGGCCGGCCGGTTCAGCAAGGTCCGCGACGCGGGGCAGCCTGCCAGCGCCGGCCGCAGCATCCGCAACATGCTCGCCTACGACATCCGCACCGGCGCCCTGCTGCCCGACTTCACGCCGGGCTTCAACTCCGAGGTGCGGTCGATCGCCGTCAGCGGCGACCAGAAGACGATCTACGCGGTCGGCAACTTCACGGCCGTGAACGGCGCCAAGCACACCCGCATCGCCGCCATCAGCGCGGCGACGGGCGAGAACCGCACGTTCAAGGGCTCGCTGAACTCGCTGCCCTACACGGTCGCCGTCAAGGGCGACACCGTGTATGCGGGCGGGCAGTTCACGAGCGCCAGCGGCAAGAAGCGCACCCGTCTCGCCGCGTTCAGCGGCGACGGCGTGCTGCGGTCCTGGTCGCCCACCGCGAACCGCGCGGTGCAGGCGATGGCCGTCTCGCCGAACGGCGCCAGCGTCGTCGTCGGCGGCCACTTCTCGACGATCAACGGCAAGAAGGCGCTGGGCAGCGCGCGCGTCAACAGCGGCAGCGGCAAGACCAACCAGACCTGGTCGGTGAACAAGGCCGTCGAGAACAACGGGCCCGACGCGGCGATCTACAGCATCTCCAGCGACCGCGACTACGTCTACATGAGCGGCTACTCGTACCACCCGCAGGGCGGCGGCAAGATGAAGCGGCTCGAGGGCGTGGTCAGCGCCACCTGGGGCAGCGGCGCTGTGCACTGGCTGGAGGACTGCAAGGGCGACAGCTACGACTCGTTCCCGATCGGGGACGTCGTCTACACGGCCAGCCACGCGCACGACTGCAGCACCATGGGCGCCTTCAAGCAGACGAAGCCGATCCGCTACAACCACTCGCTGGCCTTCAGCCGCGACGCCACCGGCAAGGTGGGCACGCAGAAGAAGAAGCAGTACACGAACTTCGGGGGCAAGCCCGCGCCGACGCTGCTCGACTGGTACCCCAGCTGGAAGATCGGGCAGTACACCGGTCTCAAGCAGGCCGTGTGGAGCGTCTCCGGCAACGCGCAGTACGTCGTCTACGGCGGCGAGTTCCTGGCCGTGAACGGCAACGCGCAGCAGGGGCTGACCCGGTTCGCGATCTCGTCGCTGGCGCCGAACCAGGACGGCCCGCGGCTCGACGGCTCCGAGTTCGCGCCGAAGCTGAAGGCGCTGGGCGGCGGCCGGGTGTCGGTCTCGTTCCAGGCGAACTTCGATCGCGACAACAAGTACCTGACCACCGAGGTGCTGCGGTACCAGCCGGACGGCGCGGTCAGCGTGGCGTGCACCATCAGCACGCCGGCCCGGTACTACTTCAGCCGGCCGACGTACTCGTGCACCGACGCCTTCACCCCCGGAGCGCAGGTCTCGTACCGGCTGCGCGCCGTCGACCCCTTCGGCAACCGCGCGACCGGGGACCCGAGGACGATCACGGTCCAGTGAGAGCCGCTGCCGGGCCCCGGACGACGGGGCCCGGCAGCGCTCGGGTCGCACGGGGAGGGTGCTGATGCGAGCGATCGACCAGGCCCCTGAGGCCGACCCCGCCGCGCCCGCGTTCCAGGGCCGCGCGGCGGCGAAGGCCGTGCGCTGGAGCAGCCTGTCGGTGCTCGGCCGGCAGGGCTTCCAGATCGTGCTCGCCCTGGTGCTGGCCCGCCTCATCGGGCCGGAGGCCTACGGCGCGGTCGCCGCGGCGACCCTCGTGACCACCCTGGCCGCGCTGCTGCTCGACCAGGGGCTGGCCGCAGCGCTGGTGCAGCGGGCCGATCTGCCGCGCGGCGCCGCGGGCGCCACGGCGACGGTGAACCTGCTGAGCGCCCTGGTGCTCGGCGCGGTGGTCGTGGCGACCGCGCCGCTGCTGGCGGCGTTCCTCAACTCGCCGGGCCTGGCCCCGATGCTGCTGTGGCTCGGGCCGGGGCTGCTGCTGAAGGGCGCCGCCATCGTGCCCAGGGCGATGCTGCTGCGGCGGCTCGAGCTGTCGCGAGTCGCGGTGGTCGAGATCGTCGCCGCCGCGCTCGGCACGGCCGTCGGTCTGGCCGCCGCGTTCGCGGGAGCGGGGACCGCGGCGATGGTGGCCTCGGTGCTGGTCACCGACGCGGCTGTCGCGACCGCGCTGCTCGCGCAGGAGCGCGGGTCGGCGCCGAACCTCCGGCTGCGGGCCTTCCTGCCGCTGGCCGGCTTCGGCGGGCGCGTCTTCGCCACGAACGGCGTCGCCTACCTCTCGCGGAACACCGACACCGTGCTGGTCGGCCACCTGCTGGGGCAGTCCGCGCTGGCGCAGTACTCCATGGCCTACCGCGTGCTGGTGATCCCGGTGCAGTTCCTGGGGCAGTCGGTGAACCGCGTGCTCTTCCCGGTGCTGTCGCGCGCGCAAGGGCGGCGGGAAGAGCTGGCGGCGCACCTGCACCGCGCCACCGCGCTGCTGGCCCTGACCGCCGTGCCGCCGATGGTGCTGGTCGCCTGCGCCGCGCCGCAGCTGGTCGCCGTGCTGCTGGGTCCGGCCTGGGCGGCCACGGCACCGGTCATGGCCGTGCTGGCGATCGCGGGCGCCCGCGAGACCGTGTTCTACGTGACGCCCGTGCTGATGCGGGCGGCGGGGGAGGCGGGGCTCGGCCTGCGCTTCCAGGTGCTGTCGACCCTCGTCCAGGTGGCCGGCATCGTCGCCGGGCTGCCCTTCGGGCTGCTCGGCGTCGCGATCGGCTACACCGTGGCCGGCTTCCTGCTCGTGCCGCTGCTGCTCGTGCTGCAGCGCAGGCTGGCCGGGGTCGCGGTCCGGCAGCAGCTGGGCACGATGCTGCCGCCGTTGCACGCCTCCGCCTGGGGTGCCGCCGGATACCTGGCCGTCGCCCTGCTGCTGCCCGCCCCCTCCGTCGTCGTGCTGCTGGTCGGGAGCGCCGTCTTCCTGCTGCTCGCGGCCGCCGTGCTGCGCCTCGCGCACCCCGCGGCCGCGGCGAGCGGCCTGGCGCGCGTGCGCTCGCTCGTCGGCCTACGAGGATCGGCGCGATGACCGCCGGACCGCACGTCGCGATCGTGACGCCCAACTTCGAGAACAACTCGCTGGGCCGCACCTGGTGCCTGTGGCAGCTGGCGCGCGCGCTCGGCTGGTCGACCGAGGTCGTGGGCGTCAAGGGCTCCGCCGTCTGGCGGCCGCTGGCGGGCACGCCCTTCGCCGCCGACTGCGTGCTGCCCGCTTCGGCGGACCGCGCCGCAGCCCTGCCGGCGGTGCGCGCCGCGATCGGCCGGGCCGACCTGGTGATCGCGGTCAAGCCGCTGACGACCAGCCTGGGCGTCGCGCTCGAGGCGCGGGACGGCGTGCCGCTGCTGGCCGACGTCGACGACCCCGACATCGAGGTCCGCACGGACTGGCGTCCACTGGCTGAGCGGCTGCGTCGGCCCGGCTTCCTGCCGTCGCGGCGCGTGCTGCGGGGCCTGGGCGACGCCGTCCGCACCCTGCCCCGCATCGTCAGCAACCCGGTGCTGCAGCGGATGTACGGCGGTGACGTCGTACCGCACGTGCGGGAGGCGGGGCCGGACCCGGTCTGGTCCGACCGCGACGAGCCGGTGGTCCGCTTCGTCGGCTCGGTGCGCGGGCACAAGGGCGTCGACGTGCTGCGGCGCGCGGTCGCCGGGCTGCAGGGCGACGCGCTGCTCGAGGTCACCGCGGACGCGCCGGCGGACGCGGCCCAGCACGAGCGCTGGCTGGGTACCACCACGCTGGAGCGGGGGACCGCGCTGGTGCGCGAGGCGGACGTGATCGCCGTGCCGAGCCTCCCCACCCTGTGGACGCCGGCGCAGCTGCCGGCGAAGCTGATCGACGCCATGATCGCCGGCCGCGCGATCGTCGCCTCCTCCGCGGAGCCGGTGGTCTGGGCGCTGGGCGGCACGGGCGTGCTCGTCCCGCCCGGTGACGCCCCGGCGCTGCAGCAGGCGCTGGCGGGGATGCGGTCGCCCGCGCGTCGCCGTGCCCTGGGAGAGGCCGCGCGGGAGCGGGCGCTCGCCACCTTCACGGTCGAGGCCGTGCTGCCCGCCTTCGAGCGGGCCGCGACCGCCGCGATGCGGCCCCCGGTGCCCGCGTGATCGCGGCGGCGCGCACCGCCGTCCGCGGGCGCGGGCTCGAGGCCGGGCTGCTGGCCGCCGGCGCGGTGCTGGTGCTGGTCGGCGCGGGGCCGGCCCGAGCCGCGCCCGGCGCGCCGCAGGTCGCGCTCTACGCCGCGGTGCTGCTGCTCGGCGCGCTCGCGGTCGCGGCGGCCACGGCGGCGCCCGCACTCCGCCGGGTCGTGGCGCTGGAGACGGCGCTGCTGCTGGTCGTCGCCGTGCCCTTCACCCGCATCCCCTCCTCCGGCGAGCTGATCGCCTCCGTCGGCCTGGTCGTCGCCGTCCTCACGGCCCTGGCGCTGCGGCGGGGCGGCCCGCTGCCGCGCGGCACCTGGCTCGTCGCCGCCCTGGTCGTCGTGCTCGCCGCGGCCACGGCGCTCGCGCCCGACCGGTACGGGCTGCTGCGCCTCGCCCCGTTCGCCGTGGTCTTCGTCGCGGTCTTCCTGCTGTTCGGCGGCGCCGGCCGCGGGGTCCGGGTCAGGACGCTGCGCTTCGCGGTGCTGCTCGCGGTCGTGCAGGGGGTGCTGGCGGTGCTGGAGCCGCTGCTCGGGTCGCCCCGCCTGTGGGCCTCCGCCAAGATCACCGCGGACGGCGTCGAGAAGGCCCTGCGCAACCCGCTGCTGCCGGGGCTGGAGCGCTCGCAGGGCACGCTTGGCCACCCGCTGGCGCTGGGCGTGCTGCTGGTGATCGCCGTGGCGCTGCTGGTCCGGAACGCGGCCGAGCTGTCCGTGCGGACCCGGGTCCTGGCGGCGGTGCCGCTGGTGGCGGGGCTGGTGCTGAGCGTGAGCCGCAACAGCATCGCGCTCGCCGTGCTGCTGACGGTCGTCTTCGTGCCCCGCTGGCGGTTCGGGCGCAGAGCGGTGCTCGTGGCGGTCGGCATCGCAGCGGCCCTGGTGGTGGCCGTGCTGGTCGCCGCGCCGGCGGTGGAGGCGCTGCTGGCCAGCGGCTCCACCACGCACCGGACGGGCGCGCTGGAGGCGGTGCCGGGTCTGCTGACGCGGCAGGCGCCGCTGCAGGTGCTGCTCGGCAACGGCTGGGCCTCGAGCGCCCGCATGTTCGGCGACGGCCTGCTGCAGAACGACGGCCTCCAGGCGGTCGACAACGAGCTGGTGCTGCTGCTCTCCCAGGGCGGCCTCGTGGCGGTCGCGCTGTTCGTGGCGCTGACGGTGCTGGCGGCGCGCCGCGCGGAGCCCGCCCTGCTGCCCGTGGTGCTGGTGATCGCGGTCACCGCGCTGGTGTTCGACGTGCTGGCGTGGCCGTCCGCCGCGGCCCTGACCGCGCTGGCGCTCTCGAGCGCACCGTCGCGACGCGGACGGGGCCGGCAGGGCACCGCGCGCGGGGCGCCACCTCGCCGCAGGGAGCCGCGGACCGCCTCGGCCTGACGGTCGCCGGTCCTCAGCGTCCCGCCGCCGGCAGTCCTCGCCGCGCTTCGGTGCCCGCCGCCGCGCGCTGGTCCGCGCGGATCGCGGCCAGCGTCGATGCATAGTGCTCGGCCTTCATGGTGCCCACCCACTGGGCTGCGCGGATCTTCGCGGGCAGCGGGTGACCGAGGTCCCCGAGCAGGCGGTCCAGGTCGGCGAGGCTGCTGCCGGGGACGGAGGCGGGCTCTGCGCGGGCGGCGCCGACCGACCTCGCCGAGTCCGGCAGTCGGCCCTGCAGGTGCGCCGCCGCCCACAGCGCCAGGACCTCGGCGGTCAGCAGCCCGGAGATGTTCTGGGTCCACCCCACCAGGTAGAGCCCCGGCAGGCCCTCCGGCTGGACGAAGCGGCGCAGGGCGAGGACACCGTCGGCGCCCGCGAGGCGCTCCCGCAGCGCCGGCTCCAGCAGGTCGAGGCGCAGGCGGTGCCCGGTCCCGAGCAGCACGAGGTCGGCGGGGATGCGGCGCCCGTCGCTCAGCCGGACCGCGGGCCCGTCCTCCAGACCGTCCACCGCGACGTCGCGGTGGACGGTGATGCGCCCGTCGCGGATCGCCTCGTAGAGGCCGTGCGTCACCTGGCTGGAGGCGTTGCTCAGCTGCCCGGACGGCACCATCCCCATGGGACCGAGCGCGAGCCGGCGGGAGATGAAGGAGGCGACGGCCGTACGGATGAGGCGCGGCGGCACCCGGATCACCCGGTGGAGCGACCGGGGCAGCACCGGGTCCCGGCCGTAGAGCAGCCACTCGCCCGTTCGGCTGAGCATGAGCAGCTCGTGCAGCGGCAGGCCCGCCAGGCGATGCGGCGTCTTCCAGCGCAGGCTGCGGGCGACGACCGTCGTCGACGCTGCGAGGGGCTCGACGGCCACGGCGAGGTCGCAGGCGGTCTTGCCCCAGCCGACCACCACGACGCGTCGACCGCGCGCGACGTCCTCCGTGAACTGCGGAGGGAGCAGCACCCGCCCGCCCGCCCGGCCGAACGCGTCCAGCCCGGGCCACTGCGGCACGTGCGGGTTGGAGAGCACCCCGGAGGCGAGCACCACCGCCTCCGCGTCCAGCCGCAGCGGGCCGTCCGGGGAGTCGACCTCCAGCGTCCAGCGGTCCCCTTCGCGGCTGATGCGCCGCACGACGTGCCGGTATCGGATCATACGGTCCAGCCCGTGCCGGGCGGTGTATCGCGCGAGGTACTCCCGCATCTGCTCGGCCCCGGGCTGCTCCGGCCACGACGCGGGCATCAGGAGGTCGGAGAAGGAGTACGAGGCCTTGGTGTTCTGCGTCGCGAGCCCCGGGTACTGCCGGGTCTCCGCCCACACGCCTCCGAGACCCGGCTCGGACTCCAGCACCAGCACGTCCCGCCCGATGTCGGACATCGCCCGAGCGCTCGCCAGGCCGGACGCGCCGGCGCCGACGACCACCACCTGCACCCGTTCGTCCGCCACGTGCAGCATGATGCCGGACCCGGGGTTCAGGACGCGCGCTTGTACTCGCGGTAGAGCAGGCCGGTCGCGCCCATCACCATGCCGGTGCCGCGGGCGACGGAGCGGACGCCCCGGGCGCGATGGCCCTCGTCCCGCGACACGACGCCCCACGCCGCCCGTGCGGCACCGCCGCCGATCCGGACCGCGCCCCGGCCCAGCAGGCGCACCCGCTGCACCGGGCCGCCCCGCTCCAGCCGCAGCGCCGTCACCGACCAGCTGTTGCCGCTGCGCAGCGCGCGGCGCAGGTTCCAGGAGGTGGTGGTGCGCTCCTCGGGGACGACGTCGACGACGACCGCCTCGTCGCACCAGATCATCCGCCCCCCGGCCCGCACGAGCGCTCGCGTGAAGAGGGTGTCACTGCCGCCGACGGTGCCCAGCGTGGTGTCGAACCGCAGGCCGGCGGCCCGGACCAGGTCCAGGTCGAGCAGCAGGTTGTTCGTCGCGGCGACCGTGACCCGGGTGCCGGTCGGCAGGCGACGGCGGTCGAAGAAGCGGCCGGCGGTGACGAACGCGGAGGGCTCCACCGCGAAGGTCGAGACGACCGGCCCGACGACCGCGGCGGCGGCGTGCCCTACCCAGGTCTCCAGCAGCAGGCGCAGCCAGTCGCCCTGCGGGCGCTCGTCGTCGTCGATGTACACCAGCAGGCGACGGTCGACGGCGGCGTCCAGCGCTCGGTTGCGCGCCGCGGCGATGCCCGGCTCGGGCTCGTGCTCGTAGGCCACCGGGACTGCGGCACCGTTCGCGAACGAGTCGACCTGCCCGCGGGCGCCGGCCCGCGGGTCGTTGTCGATCACGAGCACGTCCGCGAGGAACCCCTCCGGCACCCGCTGCGCCTGCTCCACCAGCTGCGGCAGCACCGCCGCCAGGTCGTCGGGCCGTCGATAGGTGAGCACGGCGACCACCACCCGCACCGGCTGCTCGGTCATGCGCGTCCCCTCCGCCCGGTCATCAGAAGTGCGTGACCCACTGCACGACGTCGTCGGTGCGGTCGACGCCGCCGATGATCACGCGCACATCGGACCGCCTCTGCAGGTTGGGCGACCCCATGTACTTCGGGGTCATCAGGATCTTCAGCTTCGGACCGTCGAACACCGGGTCGACGATGCGGTAGTCCGCGCTGCCCTTGTCGCTGTTGATCCGCAGGTGGCTGAGCCGGTTGCCCTTGATCGTCACGTGGTCGAGCAGCACGTCCCCGCTGACCCGCTCGAAGTTGAAGCCGGCGTCGTAGTTGCCGGTGGACCGGGTGTCCCGCACGGTCACGTTGCGCGTCTGCCAGAAGGTGACGCCGTTCGCGTGGCCGGAGTCGTGGAACCACGAGTCCTCGATCACCGTGTTCGCGCTGCTGTTGGTGCCGAAGTTCGCGCTGGCGATGCCGTTGCCGTCGACCTCGACGCCCGAGTACCGCGAGCCGTCGGTGTGGAAGTCGTTGATGCCGAACGTCTCGCCGGGCGGGATGTCGTCGCTGCCGGGCACCGCGACCACGCGCACGTCGCTGATCCTCGTGCCGCTCGCCCTGCTGATCCGCAGCCCGTTGTAGAGGTGGCCCTGCTCGGTGCCGCGCAGCGTGAACCCGCTGATGCGCGACGGCCCGCTCAGCTTCACCAGCGAGAGCTGGTTCGTCGTCCAGTCCTTCGTCGGCACCGAAGACCGTCGGGTGGACGAGCGGGAGGTCATCTGGATCGTCGTGCGGTCGCTGCCCGCGCCGACCAGGTCCCCCTGCAGGTGCACGCCGAGCAGGTCGTCCCGGAAGTCGTCGAAGCGCCAGCTGCCGGGGCCCAGCGTCAGGTCGCGGCCGCCCGCAGCAGACGCGGCGGCGCGCAGCGACCGCACGGCGTCGTCGCCGCCCCCGGTCGGCGCCGGGCTCGACGTCGGCGGCGGATCCGCGGGCGCGGCGGGGGAGGGGGAGCGGGTCGCGGCCGGCGAGGACGGCGGCGCGGTGCTCGCCGGCGTCGAGGTCGGCGTCCCGGACGGGGCGGAGGTCGGTCCGGCGGACTGCGACGGGTCCGCGGTGCTGCTCGGCCGGCCGGTCGGCGTCGAGGGGTCCCCGCTCGGCGCGTCGGACTGCAGTGCGGGCGGCGAGCCGACGGTCGTCCGGGCCGGCGCGGCTCCGGGTGCCGTGGGCAGCGGGCCGAACGACAGCGTCGCGCCGCCGTGCGACGCCGAGGGCGAGGTGCCCGAGTCCGCGGGCGCCGGAGCGGCGGAGGACGAGGCGTCGGCGGAGGACGGCGCGACCGAGGTGGCGTCACCGGCCGGCGCACCGCTGCTGCTCGAGGCGGCGAGCGGCCGCGGCGCCTCGGCCAGCGAGCGCTGCGCCGTGAACTGCGCCGCGACGCTGCCCGCTACGACGAGGCCCGCGACCACCGCCACGACCCGGCCGGCCGGGCGTCCGCGCGTCGCCGCGGACCGCTGCGCGACGCTCGGCGCGGTGTGCAGCGACGGCGCCGCCAGCACCGGCACGGGGCCGGTGGCGGGCAGCGCCGCGATGGTGCCGCGCGCCTGCAGCGGCGACGGCGCCGACGTCCCCGGAGCGGTCGCCCGCTCGGGCGGCAGCAGCGGCGAGCCGTCGCGGCGGCGCTCGAACGCCGGGTGCTGCGGCGGAGCGGCCCGCTGCACCGGCACGGGCGCGGTGTGCCGTCCGGGGGCTGCGCGGGGGCGGTCCTCCGGCTCCCCGACGGGTATCGGCC
The DNA here is from genome assembly GCA_022701925.1 of Microbacteriaceae bacterium. Taxonomy (GTDB): domain Bacteria; phylum Actinomycetota; class Actinomycetes; order Actinomycetales; family Microbacteriaceae; genus Amnibacterium. The sequence continues at coordinate 8,888 of JAKONM010000237.1, read as the reverse complement.
CGGTGTGGCGGCCCATCAGCCGGCGGCGGGACGCGTCGCGGGCGGGCGACGGTGGGGCGCCTGCGGCATGGAGCACCTCGGGGGGTCGTCGGCCGTCGGCGGCCGCGCGGGTGATGTCGGCGAGGAGGCTAACCGGCGCCTGCGACGTCGCAAAACACCGGCGCGCCGCCCGGTCGCGGCCCCCGAACGGGGGTAGTGCTGATCGGTTGCGGCGCGGGCGGGACGTCCGTGCGTCTCCCGTGTGCCAGCCTTCCCGGATGGATCCGAGCGGCGGCCTGCTGGTGGTGTGCACCGCCAACGTCTGCCGGTCCCCGCTCGCGGAGCGCGTGCTGCAGCAGCGGCTCGGCGACGCCGTCCACGTGCGGAGCGCCGGTGTGCGAGCGATGGAGGGCGCCCCGATGTGCGCGGTCTCGGCGCACGAGCTGCCGGAGGGCGCGGATCCCCAGCACGTCGCGCGCCAGGTCGACGGTGCGGCCGTGCGGTCGGCGCAGCTGGTGGTCGCGATGGAGCGGGAGCAGCGCGGCGCGCTGGTGCGCGAGGCGCCGGGCTCGCAGGCGACCGTGTTCACGCTCCGCGAGGCCGCCGCGCTGGCCGCCGCCCTGGCCGAGCGCGGGGAGCGGCTGCCGGACCTGGCCGCCGTCGCCAGGGCGATGCACGGGCAGCGCGGCCTCGTGCCGGTCCCGGCGACGGAGCCGCCGAAGCGGCGCTGGTACCGGCGGCCCGCCGAGCCCGAGGACCCGCTGACGATCGTCGACGGCCACGGCGGTCCGGACGACCGGCACCGGGAGGCGGCGCGGCAGGTGCGGATGCACGCCGACCGGCTCGCGGACGCGCTGGCAGCGCTGCTGCCCGCCTGATCCGCCCCGCCCTTCCCCGCCTCAGCCGGCCGGCAGCAGGCCGGAGTCCTCCAACGCCCGCCACTGCAGGGCGGCGACCTCCGTCAGCCCGGCCACGGAGGGGTGGAAGTAGTCGAGCGCCGACAGCTGCGCCAGCTCGGGCCGGTACTCCTGCAGGGCGCCGCCGTCGTACACGCACCGCGGGTGCTGCGCGCAGGCCAGCCGCAGCGCGGTGCCGTACTCCGCGATGCGGGACCGGACCGCCTGCCGCCGCAGCTCGGCGTCGATCGAGGTCGAGCGCGGGTCGTCCAGCACCGTGGCGCAGCCGCCAAGGCGGGACCAGATGAACCGCGCCGTCGAGTCGTCCTTCGCGGCGGGCAGCAGGGCGGTGACGTCGGGCACGCTGGACACCAGCAGCGTCGCCGAGGGCAGCCCGGACGACAAGCGGTCGAGGGCCGGGACGACCCGGTCGGCGTAGACCGTCGTCGGCGTCATCTCGTCCACCGAGGACCGGCAGACGTCGTTGGCGCCGATCAGCAGCGTGACGAGGTCCGGGTCGCGGGGCAGCACGGCGGTGACCTGCCGGTCCAGGTCGTCCGACTCTGCTCCGGACCGCGCCGCGTTCACCCGCGTGACCGGCGCCTCCCGCAGGCGGGACAGGCGGTCGGCCACGGAGTCGACGCGCGGGTCGGTGCCGGTGGACCACGAGACCTCGGTGCAGTCGCCGTAGCGCGCGCAGGCGTCGAAGCCGCGGGAGAGGGAGTCGCCGAGCGCCGCGACCGTCAGCGGCGCGCCGGTCAGCCGCGGGGAGGGGGAGGCGGGTGACGGAGCGCCGGCGGTCGCCCGGGTCGGTGTGCTGCCGGGCGCCGGCGGCCGAGCGGTGCAGCCCGTCAGCAGCAGGAGCGCGGCCAGGGCCGCGGCCGCGATTCCGGTTCGGCGCATCCGACCATCCTCTCCCGGGACCGGACGGGGGGCGTGCGCGGCCCGTTCGGGGGCTGCCGGTGCGACACGCCGCTCGAAATGCTGGTCGTGGTCACATTCGGGGGAAAGAGGCCTGGCATGGAGAACGTGTTCCTGATCGTCGGTGCGATCGTCGTCGTGTGGTTCGCCGTGGCGGCCGTGGTCGCCCTGATGATGGGCCGGGCCGTGCGGCTCGCCGACGACCGCCAGCGCGCGCAGACCGCCTACCGCCGTGCGACCACCGTGCCGCGCCGCGTGCAGCCGCCGACCCGCATCGCCGTCCGCGCCCACTGATCTGCTGCGCTCCGGCCTGCGGGCCGAGCGCACTCGGCGGTCGCTGCACCCCGCGGGTCCTGCGGGTCGACGCCCACGGGCTGCGGCGCCCGGCCGGCTCGGCGGACGAGCGCGATCGGACCGCCCGGCTGCGCGCGCTCCTGCCTCGAGCTGTTCCGCGCGTCAGGTCGGGGCGCCGACGAGGTCCGGCTGCGGCTCCGGCACCGGCCCTGCGACGCGACCGCGCCGCAGTCGGCCGGTCAGAGGCGCGACCAGGCCGCGTAGTCGCAGCCGGAGCGCTGCAGCACCTTCTTGAGCGCCCGGACCTCGGCCGGCTGGAAGCGGCCGGGCGAGGCCTCGGTGAGCGAGGCGTGCATCGCGTCCCCGAGCGGGGAGCGGTGCGAGAGGTTCAGCGCGTGCCCCACCTCGTGCACGATCAGCGACTGCCAGGTCGCGCCCGCCCCCCGCCGCGGCCCGGTGAAGGTCGTCGACAGCAGCACGCGGCCGGACGTGATCGCCTCGTAGCGCCGGTCGCCGGTCTGGTACCAGGCACCGGTCGGTCCGCCGACCCCGATCTCGCCGGGGTAGGAGAAGGTGCGCCCGTAGGCCTTCCGCTTCGGGGTGAAGCCGATGTAGATCGTCGGCGTCGAGGCGCGGGAGGTGGTGGAGAAGGCGCGCTTCGTGGCGCCCGCGTACCGGAAGCGCACGCCGGTCTGCTTCGCGATGACCGCCATCGAGGCCTTGACGACGGCGTCCATCCCCTTCGGCATCGACGCGCGGTTGATCCGGTAGGCGATCGGCCGGCACGCGGGCCAGCGCAGCGGCTTCGAGGCCGAGGCGGCGCTGGTCAGCTCGTAGGGGCCGGTGGAGGCGGCGGCCGCGCGGCCGGAGACGGCGGCCGCGGTCGGGGTCGCGTCGCCATGACCCGGCACGCCGACCGGTCCGGCCAGCAGCGCGACGGCGACGGCCGCGGCGGCTGCGACTCGGGCCGCACGCCCCCCGAACTGCGGGTGGCCGGTGTCGGAGCGCCGGGTCACCATGAACCCGTGGGCAGCGAGGCGGAGGTGAGCGCGGGGGAGCCGCTGACCGACTCCGCCGCGGCCCTGCTGGAGGACGTCGCCCTCGGCACGCCGAACTGCTCCACGTGCCTGACGGCGATGGAGGCGACGGAGGTCCTCTCGGGCACGCCCTTCTGGTCCTGCGGGACGTGCGGGGCGGCCAGGGTCGCGTAGCGCCCGCTCCGTCGCGCCGCGCGGCGCCGCACGGCGAGCAGCAGGAGGACGCCCGCCAGGGTCCCGATCGCGTTCATCGACACGTCGAGCAGCGAGCCGTGCCGGTTCGGGATCCACAGCTGGGCCAGCTCGCACGCCCCGCTCAGCGAGCAGCCGACGAGCACGGCGGCGGTCGGACGCAGCGCGCGGGCGAGCACCGCGCCGACCGGCACGAACAGCAGCACGTTCGACACGTCCTCGAGCAGCCACCACAGCGGGGTGCCGCCGTCGGCCGCGTCGCCCAGCAGGCGCGACGCGGAGAGCCACGAGATGGGCAGGTCGACGTGCCGCGGCACCAGCAGCAGCACGAGCACCGCTCCGGCCACCAGGGCGATCGGCAGCGGGACGCGGCGCGGGAGGGTCACGGCCGCACGGTAAGCAGGCCCTCGTCACGGGCCGGGGAGGACGCGCGGCGGGTCGTCAGCCGGTCTCCACAGGGTGATCCGCAGGATCGCGGCGGGGCTACAGTCGATCCGCCCCAGGATGACGAGCGACGCCGCACGCCGGTGCCGGGCTCCGCATCCGTCCCGGACGACTCCCCTCCGAGGAGACCCCCGATGCCCTCCACCTGCTCCGGCACCCGATGAGCGCCCGATCGGCGGGCCGCATCGCGGCGATCACCACGGCGAGGTCGATGGGGGTGCCGACCGGCGCTTCGGCGCTGACGCAGGCGTCCGGACCGCAGGAGCGCGACCACGCGCCGCTGATCCCGCAGGTCGAGCCCCGCGCGGTGATCTCGACGGGGGAGCGCAGCGGGCTGGCAGCGCTGGTCTCGTACGTGCCGACCGAGGCGCTGACGATCTTCATCGCCGGGGTCGCCTGCGTGAACCTGGTGCAGTCCCCGGACACCAGCGCCGAGAAGGTCGCCGCGGTGTGGGTGCTGTTCGTGATCGCGCTGGTCGCGAACGCGGCCTTCGTCTGGCTGGCCTTCCGGGACAAGTTCCAGGAGTTCTCCCGGCGTGAGCTGACGGTGCGGCAGACGCGGCCGCTGGTCTCGGCGCTCGGCATCACGACGCTGGCCTTCCTCGTCTACGCGCTGGCGATCCCGGGCGGCATCGTGCCGGGCGCCTGGGCCTGGCTGCCGCTCTTCCTGCTGGTCGGCACCGCGGTCGTCATCGGCCTGGCCCGCTTCAGCGGCCTCTCCCCGCTGCAGGAGGAGCCGCCACAGGAGTAGCCCGGGGAAGAGGTCGATACGACGGCGGGGGCGGGAGACCTCCCGTCAGCACTTCTCGGGGCGCCGCGCTGCTGGACGGCCTCGCGACGCGCCCGAGACTTCGCGTCGGCGGGCGGCCCCTCACCGCGAGGTCGGCGACGAGGCTTCGAAGGACCGTAAGCCCCGCCGCGCTCGCAGGGAGGCGAACCGTGTCGTCTCGTGGATCAGGCGAAGGCCCGTCCGATGACCGCGCGGGGCAGGGAGCGCCGATGTCGACCCGATCTCCACAGCGATGGACGGAGATCCCGCGACGGGTGTTGCCGAGAGGGGGTCGAGGGCCGGTGATGGTCCAGCGGGCGCGGCCGACGAGGGAGGCCCTGTCGTCAGCGGGTCGGCCGGCGGGAGCGGGGCAGCGTTCGCGCCATCGCTTCCCCCAGCCGAGCTGCGACGCGGGTCCCCGGACCTCGTTGCGGAGGACTGCACCAGCGCCGGCGTGTACTCCGAGGCGCTGCACAAATCGACGTCCGTCCTCGCCACGACCGCCAGATCAGCGGTGTGCAGACGCCCCGCGGGTCCCGTCATCACCCGTGAGCGGCGACGAGGGCGGAGGCGCACGATCCGTCGTCGTCGAAACGGGCGCGGGCTGCGCGAGGGCGGGCACCAGCGGACGGACCTGCGCCCGATCGGCGGCGACGGTGTCCGATTCGGCGGGGCCGTCTTCCTCGTCGGCGGTGCTGCAGACGATCGGGTCTCATCGCTCTCCCTCGCGCAAGCCGCGACCGAAGCCTTCTCGGCGGTGAAGGGGCGTGCTCCGGACGCGTCGATCTCGGCGGTCGGCCCTCTCTTCGAACCCGACGATGTGTCGGCGACCGACCTGAGGGGTGTGCGCGACGCCCTGCGGAGCGCGGCGCGGCGCCACGCGGCGGGATCGCGTGGATCGATCCTGTGTCCGCTCGCTGGCTCCCGAACGTCGAGGGGACCCGCCAGATGACCGCAGCGCGTGAGCACGGAGATCGCTTTGCGCATGACCGGTCTGGTCCGGAGCGGCCGCGACTGACATCATCCCCGGTGAGCGCTGTCGGTCACCAGAGGTTCTCGCGAACCATTTCCTGCGAGTCGTCCGTCGAGGCGTGAGTCGCAAGGAGCACCGGTGTCGTCCAGGAACGTCGAATCCGACCGTCCGGTCGGAGTGTCACCGCTGATCGGCTCGATCAGAACGGGAGTCGGCCGGCGGACGGAGCGATCGCGCGCGACGCTGCGCGCGAGGTCGGCCTTCAAGCAGCTGAGCCCGGTGACGACCAGGGGGTCGATCGAGCACGCCGATGTCGTCCTCATCAGCGTCATGCGGAATGAGGCTCCCCGCCTGCCCTTCTGGTTGCGCTTCTACGAGCAGCTCGGGGTCGACCACTTCTTGATCGTCGACAACGGTTCGACCGATGACACCATCCCGTGTTTGAGTGCCGCCGACCAGGTCACCGTGTACCGGACCGAGGCGTCCTACAAGGACGCGGAATTCGGCGTCGACTGGGTCAACGCCGTCGCGCAGGCGCACTGCCGCGACAAATGGGTGCTCTTCGTGGACAGCGATGAGTTCCTCTCGTTCGACGGGGCGGAGACGCGGGGGCTGCCGGAGCTGGTCCGGCTGATGCGGGACCGGCGCATCGACAGCCTGCAGTGCCTGCTCCTCGACCTCTACAGCCGCCAGGACGTGCGCAACAACGTCGTCCGGACGGGTGAGAGCCCGTTCGACGTCTGCAACCTGTTCGACGGCCTCGGCTACGGGCGCAACTTCGATCCCGTGACCCGGACCACCTGGATCACCGGAGGCGTGCGCGACCGGATGTTCTTCGGGGAGAACCCGGTGGGCTCGCCCGCGCTGAACAAGACGCCGCTCGTCCGGTGGAGCGGAGGGCCGCGCTTCCTGCAATCTGCGCACCGACTCGCTCCGGCCGCGTTCAACTCCCAGTCGGATCGAGCCGGCCTGACCGGGGTCCTCCTGCACCAGCGCTTCCTCGCCTCGGTCGGCGCGAAGATGACGGACTCGGCGCACGTGCAGCAGCACAATCCCGAGTACGCGCGGTACATCGGCTTCGGCGACGCGTCCCCCTTCTCGGAGGCGCTGACTCGCGTCTACACGTCGAGCGACGATCTGGTCGGCAACGGGCTGATGTCGAGGATTGATTGGGATCGCTGATCTTGACAGTCGGCGGGCTCCATGCGGCCGTCGTGGTCCGTTCTCGCTCTGCCCGAGTCCGCCCGGTCAGGCCGGAGCCCTCCGGATGCTGCCGATGATCAGCTGAACATCGTTCCGGGACGTGCGCGACGCCGCTACTCCGAGGGCGGCGACAGTGCCCCACGTGCCCACGAGCACGAGCAGCAGAGGCAGCGGAGGCAGCGGCGCCGCGAAGACCTGCACCAGCGCGGTCGCCGCGGTCGCCGCCGCGAAGAGGACGACCGGGCGCACGGTCGGCTGCAGCAACATCCGGGGTCGCAGCCCGGACCGAGGAGCGAACCAGACCGTCGACACCGCCCAGATGAGGGCCTGTCCGATCGCGACGGCGAGGGCGACGAAGATCGGGCCGAGCGGCGCGAGCCCGATGATCAGGGCGACCATCGGCACTCGCCCGCAGAGCTCGGACAGCAGCAGGGTCCGTGTCCTGCCCCGGGACAGGAATGCCCAGTAGTACACGTACTCCAGGGCCTGGAAGACGCCGCCGAGCACGAGCACGTGCACCAGCGCCGCAGCGCCGACCCACTGCTGGCCGAGCACCACCCCCAGCAGCGGCGCCGCCGCCACGCCGAGCAGGCTCAGCGGTCCGAGGATCCCGTAGACGACGACCCGCTGGAGGCGGCCGAGGGCTTCGTGGAAGCGCTCGTCGTCATCGAGCTGGGTGAGGCGGGGCAGGAAGACCCGTGTGAGCGGCGCCAGCACCTGGTCCAGCGGCAGCACGACCAGTTGGAACGCCCGGTTGTACAGGCCGAGGACCGACGGGCCGAACATCCGGCCGATGACGATCGAGTCGGCGTTGCTGGTCACGTAGTTCATCAGGTTCAGGCCGACGGTGTCGCGGCCGAAGCGCAGGAGCGGGCGGATGCCGCTGCCGCGCGAGGGCATCGAGGGCCGCCACCGGGCGATGAGCGCGGCGACCAGCAGCCCGACCGTGGACCCGGTGAGCTGTTGCACGACGAGCGCCCAGTAGCCGGCACCGGCGAGGGCGGCGGCCACGGCCGCGACGAATCCCACCACCTGGCCGGACAGGTCGATCATGCCGAGAGCGACGAATCGGCCCTTGCGGTTGACGTCCACCTTGAGCTGCACCCCGAAGCCGTTCAGGGCGAACACCGCCGAGAGGGCGAGCGTGATGGGGACCACCGCCGGCTGCCCGTAGAAGAGCGAGAGCGGCACCGAGGCGCCGGCGACCGCGGCCATGACGACGACACCGAGGGCGCCGTTCACCCAGAAGAGGTTCGACTTCTGGGCCTGCGAGAGGGTCGGCGCCTGCAGCGCCGCCAGCGACAGGCCGAGATCGCCGAGCAGCGCCGCGAGCCCGGCGATGGTCAAGGTCATCGCCACGAGGCCGTAGTCCTGCGGCGACAGCAGGTGGGAGAGGACGATGAGGGACAGGACCTGCACGAGGTACTTGGTCCACTGCAGGACCAGCGTGACGAGTGCGTTCTGCCCGATCCGAGCCTCGGCCATCTGCTCCCGTGCCCTCTCCTGCCCGCCGCGGTCAGCGTGGAACGGTGGCAGCCGTCGGGTCCTGCCGCGACGCCAGACCATAGCCCCTCCCGTCGCCGCGGCCACTCGTCGGCCGCGCAAGTCGATGGGAAGCGGGGCAACAGGTCCGCCCGGCGTCGGCTGCTGCTGTCGAACGGCGCCTCCAGCCCGCGGCGGTCCATCCGCGGCGGTGGCGGCCGTCGCAGGACGAGGAGGAGTGGCACCCACCCGAACCAGGGGCACCGGAGCGGACGCTCCGCTGGCAGAATCACGTGGTCTGGGCTACCCGAACGCCCATTTCGCTGCACCCCCAGCACCCGAGGAGTTTTCGATGCCGTTCAAGAAGGTCGCCTTCATCACGGGGATCACCGGTCAGGACGGTTCGTACCTCGCCGAGCTGCTGCTCGCCAAGGGCTACGAGGTCCACGGTCTGATCCGTCGCGCCTCGACGTTCAACACGCACCGGATCGACCACCTGTACAAGGACCCGCACAACCCGGACGCCCAGCTGTTCCTCCACTACGGAGACCTGTCGGACGGCGCGCGGCTGGTGACCCTGCTGAGCGAGATCAAGCCGCAGGAGGTGTACAACCTGGGCGCTCAGTCGCACGTGCGGGTGTCCTTCGACGAGCCCGAGCATACCGGTGACACCACGGGCGTCGGCTCGATGCGCCTGC
>JAKONM010000144.1 GCA_022701925.1 Microbacteriaceae bacterium | reverse complement strand
TCAACGCGCTCAGCGTCGCCTTCGCGGAGCCGCGCCGCTGGACGGAGGACGAGATCAGCCTCGTCACCGAGGTGGCCGAGCGCACCTGGGACACCCTGGAACGGGTGCGTGCCAAGGCGGCCCTGCGCGAGAGCCAGCACCGCCTGGAGGCGGCGCTGCAGGCGGGGCACATGGTCGCCTGGGACTGGGACACGAGCCTGGACCGCATCACGACCACGGGTGCCATCGCCGAGGTGTACGGCCTGCTGCCGGGGGATGCGATCGCCACCAGCGTCGGCGGGTTCGAGTTGGTGCATCCCGAGGATCGGGACCGGCATCGCGCCACGGTGAATCGCGCCGCCGCTGCGGGCGGGTTCTACGAGAGCGAGTTCCGCATCGTGCGGCCGCGGGACGGGGGGATCACGTGGCTGCAGGAGCGGGCCTCCCCGCGTCGGGATCCGGTCACGGGCGAGACCCGCTTCAGCGGCCTTGTCTGGGACGTGACCCGGCGCAAGCAGGCCGAGATGGAGCGCGAGGAGGCGCGCCGCACGGTCGCCGCGGACCTCGCCGTCTCGAAGAGGCTGCACGAATGGGCGGTGCGCTCGGTCGGCGTCACGGCGTTGCAGCCGGTTCTCCAAGACATGCTGCGGGACACGCTGGCGATCCTCCGCGCCGATTTCGGGATCATTCGGATGCACGAGCCCGAGGCGAACCTTCTCAGGATCATGGCCCAGCACGGCTTCGATCCGGACTTTCTGGAGCGCTTCGACACGGTCGATCCGGACGACATGAATTCCATGTGCGCGCGGGCGTTCCGGAGCGGACGACGCGTCATCGTCGAGGACATCCGCGTCGATCCGGATTTCGACCACCTCGCCGCGTCGGCCCAGGAGGTGGGCTTCCTGGGCGCGCAATCGACCCCGCTCCTCGACAGGAGCGGAACCTGCGTGGGCATCCTCGCGACCTACCGCCGGAGGCCCGCCGCGGCGTCGGAGCGCAGCATGCGCGTGATCGATCTCTACGCGGCCCAGATGGCGGACCTGATCGGCGCGCGGCGCGCGCAGGATGCGCTGACGGCGAGCGAGCGCCGGCTACGAACCGTGATCGAGCAGATCCCGCAACTCGTCTGGCGGTCGACGCGTGACGGTCACGCGACCTGGCACAGTCCGCAATGGTACGCCTTCACCGGCGCCACACGGGACCAGGGACGGGGCACGCACTGGCAGGCGACCGTCCACCCCGACGACCTGGGGGCGCTCAAGGAGGGCTGGGAGCGGGCCGACACCACGGGCTTCCTCGAAGCCGAATGCCGCATCTGGTGCGCCCCCGAGGCCCGCTACCGCTGGTTCCAGGTGCGGGCGCGGCCGGGGCCGGGTCTCGACGGGGCGGAGCCCGAATGGTTCGGCACCAACACCGACATCGACGGCCTGCGCAGGCTCCAGGAGCATCAGCGCACGCTGCTCGCGGAACTGCAGCACCGGGTCCGCCGAACGCTGTCGCGGCTGCGCGCCATCCTGCGCGGGACCTCCGCCTCGGGGGAAGACACCGAGGACTACGTGATGCGCCTCGACGGGCGCCTCGACGCCCTGACCCGTGCGCAGGGGCCGGTGACCCGCGATCCGCATGGCGGCGTCGATCTCCACGAACTCGTCTCCAACGAATTGCTGGCCCATCAGGCCCGGGAGGGTGAGCGGGCCTCCTTGAACGGCCCCCCGATCCGTCTGCGCCCGGACGCCGCCGACATCCTCGCGCTGGCCCTGCACGAACTGGCCATGAACGCCGTCGAGCACGGCGCGTTGTCCCGATCCCGCGGCCGGATCGGCGTCAAGTGGGAGATCGTGCCGTCCCCAAAGGACGACCGCCTCGTCCTCGTCTGGTCGGAGACGGGGGGCGAGGCCGGGGCTCGGCCGACGCGCCGGGGCTTCGGCCTCGATCTGCTGGAGCGGCAGCTTCCCAACGAGCTGGGCGCGCGCACCACCATCGCCTTCCCGGCCCGCGGCCTGCGCTGCACCCTCGATCTCCCGTTCACCGCGCGCATCGCGCTGATCTGACCGCGCCGGACCCTCTCGACGGACCGGTCCCGCGCCACAGGTTCGGGGCTCCGCGAGAAGGAGAGATCCATGACCGATCCGACCGGCGTCCCCGACATCGCCCTCAACGACGGGAGGGCCATCCCTCAGATCGGCTTCGGCGTCTGGCGCCTCGACGATGGGCAATCCCCGGAGGTCGTCGGGGCGGCGCTGGCGGCGGGCTACCGCTCCGTCGACACCGCCGCGATCTACGGCAACGAGGCCGGCGTCGGCCGGGCGCTGCGGTCCGCTTCGGTCCCGCGCGAGGACGTGTTCCTGACCACCAAGCTCTGGAACGACCGCCAGGGCTTCGACACGACGCTGCGCGCCTTCGACGAGAGCCTGGAGCGGCTCGGCCTCGACGGGGTCGATCTCTACCTGATCCACTGGCCCTGCCCCGACAGGGACGCCTACGTCGACACGTGGCGGGCGCTGATCCGGCTCAAGGCGGACGGCCGGGCCGGGTCGATCGGCGTGTCGAACTTCACGGCC
>JAKONM010000137.1 GCA_022701925.1 Microbacteriaceae bacterium | reverse complement strand
GTCGTCGGCAGCGCGGCGACGGCGGCCCGCAGGGCGGTGCGCTGCGGCGCGGAGAGGCGCTCCGCGTACCCGCCGGCATCGTCGACGGAGAGCCCCAGCTCGCCCAGCCAGCCGCGGGACAGGTCGGCGACCACCGCGGCGCGCAGCCGCTCCGCGATGTCGCCCGCCAGCACCCGGTCCTCGGGCCGCAGCGCCCCGGCGCCCGCCACCCGCGCCAGCAGCGGGATCGCCTCCGCCTCCAGCCGCGCCACAGCCTCCTGCTGCAGGGACAGCCGCACCGCCCGGGGCGGCACGGTCGGCGGCGGGGGGACCGGGCGCTCCCCGAGCCGCCGCAGCGCGACCCGGCCGAAGGCGGCGGCCGCGACGGCGGGGGCGAGCACGGCGACCGCGGTGGCGGTCGCGCGTGCCGGCGTGCCGGCGGTCCAGGGGTGCAGGACCAGCGCCGCGGCGGTCGCCGCTGCCGCCAGCGCCGCCCCGCCGGCCAGCACCTCGGCGGGCGGACGCAGCACGGCGAGCGCCAGCAGCAGCAGCGGGCAGGCGGTCAGCAGCGTCGCGCCGGCGGTCGCGGGGTGCGCGGCGGCGTCGAGCAGCGCGGCCGCCAGCAGCAGGGCGAGCACGAGGGCGTGCGCGCGGGCGCGGAACGGCGCCAGGAACGACCCGGCCCCCACGGTCAGCACCGCGCCCGCGGCCGCGACCAGGGCGAGGGCGACCGCCTCCGGCCAGCCGGGGTCCACCTCCCCGCCGCTCAGCGCGGCGAGCCCGGAGACGACGACCGCGATCGCGCCGGCCGCCGCGGCCAGCAGGGGGGCCGCCGCCCCGATCGTCAGCGGCTCTCGGCGGGCCAGCGCGTCGCGGCCCGTCACGAGGGCCTCGGCACCGTCAGCAGCACGGTGGTGCCGACGCCCGGCCGGGCGAACACGCGGGCCTCCCCGCCGACGGCCGCCATCCGCGCCGTCACCGAGTTCGCGATGCCGAGCCGGTGCGGGTCGACCCGCTGCGGCTCGAACCCCGCGCCGGCGTCCGCCACCATCACGGAGACCCCGTGCCGGTCGCTGAGCACCGTGACCTCCGCCTCGATCACCCCCGCGTGCCGGCGCGTGTTCGACAGGCACTGCTCGACGGCCAGGCCCAGGGCCTGCTCCGCCTCGGGGTCCAGCTCGCGCAGCCGCGCCGGCTCGCCGTCCAGGCGCACCGTCAGCCCCTCCCGCTGCGCCCGGCGCACCGCGGTGAGCACGGCGTTGCCCGGCAGGGTCACCGGCCCGGTCGCCTCGGCCGATCCCCAGTCCGGGGAGGCGAGCAGCTGCAGGGTCGCGGAGAGCGCCGTCGCGGCCTTCGGCGGCAGCGGGCCGGGCGGCAGCGCGGCCAGCGCGGCCAGGTCGCCCAGCACCCCGTCGTGCACGACCGCGGCGGCGCGCGAGCGGGCGATCGCCCGGGTGCGGGTCAGCGCGTCCTGGGCGGCCGCGTCCTCCGCGGCCCGGCGCGAGTCGGCCAGTCGGGCCAGCACGCCGCGGAACCCCGCGGTCACGGCGGCGATCAGCAGCAGCAGGGCGGCCGGTGCGCCGTCGAAGGTCCAGCGCAGGCCGAGGGCGGGTGCCTGCAGGACGCACAGCGCCTCCATCGCGGCGAGCAGCAGGGCGGAGGCGACGAGCGGCGCCCGGCGGCCGCCGGCGTAGGAGGCCAGGGCCAGCAGTCCGGTCTTCGCGGCCGACAGCGGGAAGGCCGCGGTCGTGGCCGGGCGGGCGATCGGCGCCACCGCGGCCAGCACGACCGCCGCGGCGCCGGCCAGCAGCAGCAGGGCGATCCCGACCTGCAGCGGTCGCAGCCGGACGGGTGCCTGCGCCAGGAGCAGCACGCCGCCCCCGGCGCCGATCAGCGCCCCGGAGGCGTGCAGCACGAGCAGCGGGACGGTCGCACCGGGGGTCAGCGCGGCGGCGGCCCAGGAGCCGGCGAGCAGCAGGACGCCCAGCCGCAGCCCGGCGTCGCGCAGCCCGTCCGACAGCGCGCGGCGCACCGGCCCGCCCGTCACGGACGCGATCGTAGCGAGGCCGCGGCGGCCGTCACGGGCCGGAAACATCGGCCTCACTACGCTCTGGCCATGGCGGACCTCTTCGACGGGTACGCGCGCACCACCACGGCGGCACCGCGCGCCGCGGCGCCGTTCGACGAGATGTTCGCGGACCTGCCGATGACCACGGCGGACGCCTCGCCCCGCGAGCCGTACCGCGAGGTGCACGCGGTGCTGTCGACGATGACGCGGGCGGAGCTGCGGGGCCGCACGGCGGCGCTCGCCGACTCCTACCTGGCGCAGGGCGTCACCTTCGACTTCGCGGGCGAGGAGCGGCCGTTCCCGCTGGACGCCGTGCCGCGCGTCATCGAGGCCGACGACTGGGCGGGCGTCTCGGCCGGGGTGCAGCAGCGGGTGCGGGCGCTCGAGGCGTTCCTCGCGGACGTCTACGGCCCGCAGGCGGCGGTGCTGGACGGCGTGATCCCGGCCGGGCTCATCACCTCCTCCAGCCACTTCCACCGCCAGGCCGCGGGCATCGAGCCCGCGAACGGCGTGCGCATCCAGGTCAGCGGCATCGACCTGATCCGCGACGAGCACGGCGGCTGGCGCGTGCTGGAGGACAACGTGCGGGTGCCCTCGGGCGTCAGCTACGTGATCTCGAACCGGCGCGTGATGGCGCAGACGCTGCCCGAGCTGTTCGTGCGGATGAAGGTGCGGCCGGTGGGCGAGTACCCCTTCCGCCTGCTGCAGGCGTTGAAGGCGGCGGCGCCCCCCGGCGTCGACGACCCCACGGTCGTGGTGCTGACCCCCGGCGTGTACAACTCCGCCTACTTCGAGCACACGCTGCTGGCCCGCCTGATGGGCGTCGAGCTGGTGGAGGGCCGCGACCTGTACGTCAGCGGCGGCCGGGTGTGGATGCGCACCACCGCCGGCCCCACCCGGGTCGACGTGATCTACCGGCGGGTGGACGACGAGTTCTTGGACCCGCTGCAGTTCCGCGCAGACTCGATGCTCGGCAGCCCGGGGCTGATGGGCGCCGCGCGTCTCGGCAACGTGACGATCGCGAACGCGGTCGGCAACGGCGTCGCGGACGACAAGCTGGTCTACACGTACCTGCCCGACCTGATCCGGTACCACCTGGGCGAGGAGCCGATCCTCCGCAACGTCGACACGTGGCGGCTGGAGGAGCCCGAGGCGCTGGAGGAGGTGCTCGACCGCCTGGACGAGCTGGTCGTGAAGCCGGTCGACGGCTCCGGCGGCAAGGGCCTGGTGGTGGGACCGGCGGCCTCGCGCCGGCAGCTGGACGAGCTGCGGCGGCGGCTGATCGCCGATCCGCGCGGCTGGATCGCGCAGCCCGTCGTGCAGCTCTCGACCATCCCGACCCTGGTCGAGGAGGGCGTGCGGCCGCGGCACGCGGACCTGCGCCCGTTCGCGGTGAACGACGGCCGCGAGGTGTGGGTGCTGCCCGGCGGCCTGACCCGGGTGGCGCTGCCGGAGGGGCAGCTGGTCGTGAACTCGAGCCAGGGCGGCGGCTCGAAGGACACCTGGGTCGTCGGCGGCGAGGAGCCGGCGCACACCGGGCGGTCCGTCTCGACGATCGTGCGGGGCCAGGCGGCGCAGCCGGCGCAGGAGCGGGCGGCGCAGCGCCACGAGCCGGACCGCGCGCCGCAGGACGAGCAGGACGCGAGGGGCGAGCAGCAGCAGCAGCAGCAGCAGCAGGCCCGGCGGAGCGTCGAAGCCGGGGCCGGCGAAGCCGGTCGCGGCTCCGGTGCGACGGGAGGAACACGGTGCTGAGCCGCATCGCGGAGAGCCTGTTCTGGATCGGGCGCTACATCGAGCGGGGCGACGGCACCGCCCGCATCCTCGACGTGCACCTGCAGCTGCTGCTGGAGGACCCCTGGGTGGGCGAGGACACCGCCTGCCGCGCGCTGCTGGGCGTCATGGGCTCCACGCCGGAGCACGACGGGCGCCTGACCCGCGACGACGTGCTGGCGATCCTGGCGTTCGACCGCACGCACCCGGCGTCGATCGCCTACTCGCTGCAGGCGGCGCGGGAGAACGCGCGCCGGGCCCGCGAGATCGTGTCGACCGAGCTGTGGGAGTGCCTGAACACGACCCGCGCGCGCATG
Source organism: Microbacteriaceae bacterium (assembly GCA_022701925.1). Lineage (GTDB taxonomy): Bacteria > Actinomycetota > Actinomycetes > Actinomycetales > Microbacteriaceae > Amnibacterium. Next base: position 507 of record JAKONM010000137.1, on the reverse strand, counting down.
CCGCGGCAGGTGTCCGCGAACCGGGTGGCCGAGTTCTTCGCGTGGACGCGGGAGCGCACGGCGCTGGCGGTCGGCATCATCGAGAGCGCGACCAGCCGCGACGACGTGTGGCAGTTCTTCACCCTGGGCCGCAGCCTGGAGCGCGCGGACATGACCGCGCGGCTGCTGGCGACGCATGCCGTCACCGGGCACAACGGCCCCAGCTGGACGACGCTGCTGCGCTCCTGCGGCGGCTACGAGGCGTACCTGCGCACCTACCGCGGCACGGCGTCGGCGCAGAACGCGGCCGAGTTCCTGGCGATGGACCGCCTGTTCCCCCGCTCCATCCTGTTCTCGATCACCCGCGCCGAGACGTGCCTGCGGCAGCTGTCGCCCGCCAGCGACCGCGCGGGCGTGTCGGACCGCGCGCTGCGGCTGCTCGGCCAGATGCGCTCCGAGCTGGAGTTCCGGCCGATCGACGAGCTTCTGGACGACCTGGCGGTGCAGATGGAGGGCGTGCAGGGGGCG
>JAKONM010000101.1 GCA_022701925.1 Microbacteriaceae bacterium | reverse complement strand
GGCGCAGCGACTCGTCGTCGACCAGCAGCCAGGCGCGCGTGCCGCCGGAGCCGGTCGGCGCCACCACGTGCGCGGTGACGCCGGTCAGGGTCTTCACGGCCCGCACCAGGCGGCCGGGCAGCTCGTCCGTCAACGGCAGCTGCGCGGCGGCCAGCTCTGCGACGTCGTGCTTGCCGCCGAAGGTGCGGATGCGGCGCGCCTGCTGCACGAACGCGTCCGGGAAGTCGTTGATGTTCTGCCAGCCCCACAGCCACGTGCCGTCCTCGGGCGACGCGCTGCCGATGAAGTGCGCCCGCCACACGGTGCGCACCCCGTCGCCGTCGGTGAAGGCGACGCTCGACGCGGCGGGGTCGACCGCCAGGTCGCGCATGGTGAAGGCGCCGGCCAGGTGCTCCTGGTGCTCCTGGGAGACGAGCGCGCCGGCGTCGGCGAGCGCGGTCAGATCGACGTCGGGCATCGGTGACGACGCTACGCACCCCCGTCGGTGCGGGTCACCGTCCAGGGCGTGTCGGGCAGGATCGGACCATGCGTGCAGTCCTGTATCGGCGGTTCGGCGGCCCGGAGGTGCTCGAGGTCGGGGAGGTGCCGCCGCCCGAGGCGCGCCCCGGCACCGTGCGGATCGCCGTCCACGCGGCCGGGGTGAACGCGGCGGACTGGAAGATGCGCGAGGGGTTCTTCGCGGGCGGCAGGCCGCTGTCGTCGCCGGCGATCGTCGGCTCGGAGGCGGCCGGCGTCGTCACCGCGGTGGGCGACGGCGTGACCGGCGTGCAGGAGGGCGACGAGGTGTTCGGCTTCGGCCGCGGCACCTGGGCGGAGCAGGCCGTGCTGGACGCCTGGGCGCCCCGGCCCCACGGCATGCCGATCGAGGAGGCGGCCGGCACGCCCGTCGCGTTCGAGACGGCCCTGCGAGCGCTCGACGCGGTGCGCGTCGTGGAGGGCGACACGGTGGTCCTCAGCGGAGCGGCCGGCGGCGTCGGCACCGCAGCGGTGCAGATCGCCCGCTCGCGGGGCGCGATCGTGATCGGCACCGCCAGCTCGGCGAACCACGACTACCTGGAGGCGCTGGGCGCCCTGCCCACCACGTACGAGGCGGGCTGGCCCGACCGCGTGCGCGACCTGGCGGTGGCGGAGGTCGACGCCGCGGTCGACCTGGCCGGCGCCGGGGTGATCCCCGACCTGGTCTCTCTGACCGGCGACCCGGCGCGGGTCGTGTCGATCGCCGACTTCTCGGCGCCCGACCACGGGGTCCAGGTGTCGCAGCGACCCGGCGACCGCGTGGCGGCCCTGGAGCTCGCGGTGCGGCTGCACGAGGAGGGCGCACTGCGCATGATCGTGGAGCGCGGCTTCGTGCTGGACCAGGCGGTCGAGGCGCTGGAGGAGAGCCGCGCGGGCCACGTGCGCGGCCGCACCGTGGTGCTGGTCGACCGCGGATGACCCGGGTCTTCACCGTGCGCGCGGTGCTGTTCGACATGGACGGCACCCTGATCGACTCGACGCCGGCGGTGGACCGGGCCTGGGCGGAGTGGGAGCGGCGCTGGGACGTGCGGCTCGGCGTCCGCGCCTCCGCGCTGGGCCGGCCGGCGCGCGACATCGTGGCGGAGCACGTGCCGCCGGCGGACGCGGCGCGCGCCTTCCTCGACATCGAGCGCCTCGAGGTCGCGGACACCGACGGCATCGAGCGGCTGCCCGGAGCCACCGAGCTGCTCGACGCCCTGCCGCCCGACCGCTGGGCGATCGCGACGTCGTGCAGCGCTCCGCTGGCGGAGGCGCGGCTCGGGGCGGTCGGCATCCGGCCGGCCGCGCTCGTGACCGCCTCGGACACGCCGTGGGGCAAACCGGCGCCCGACCCCTACCTGGCCGCCGCCGCGGCACTCGGCGTCGATCCCGCGGACTGCCTGGTGGTCGAGGACGCCGTGGCCGGCGTGCAGGCGGGCCGGGCCGCGGGCTGCGCGGTGCTGGGCGTGCTGGGCTCGGCGTCCGCGGCGGAGCTGGGCGCGGACGCGGTGGTCGCCGCGCTCACCGCCGTGCGGGTCGCGCGGCGCGGCGACCTGCTCGAGGTCGTCGTCGACGAGGTCGGCTGACCTCAGCGGCCGGACGGGCCCCGCTGGTCGCGCAGGATCCCGCTGATGCTGCCCAGCAGCTGCAGCAGTCGACGCTCCTCCTCCTCGGTGACCGTCTCGAGCAGAGCGTCCAGATCGGCGCGGACGTGGCCGACCATCTCGCACAGCCGGGCGTCGGCGGCCTCGGTCGGCACCAGGCGGCGCACCCGGGCGTCGGCCGGGTGCACGACCCGGTGCAGCAGCCCGGCCCTCGTCAACCGGTGGACGATCTCGGTGGCGCTGCCGGAGCTGACCCCGAACTGGGCGGCGATGTCGCCCACCCGGGTCGTGCCGCCGCGGCGGTGCACGCGGTCGACCCAGCGCAGCACGGCGAAGTCGACCGTGTTCACCCCGAGCCCGTCGCGCATCCGCACGTCGAGCTCGCGCTCCGCGTCCTCGACGTCGTCGACGGCGGCGAGCAGCGCCTTCGAGTCCCGGGCGGTGGCGACGGCCAGTTCCAATGCGACTCCGGAGCTCGTGAACGGATCGGGATCCGCACGCTACTCCTCCCGGTGCACCACTGCAGCACGGGATCCGGAGTTCAGCGCAAGCCCCTTGCGCTCGGGGGCTCCGCTTGCTAGGTCGCGCTCCGCCAGCGCAGCCGGTCGTCAGTGGTGCTGGTCCGGCAGACCTCCGCCCGGCCCGCCGCGGTGCGGCCGGTGGCGCCCGCAGGGCTGCAGAAGGCGCCGGCGGTCACGGTGCCGGCGCTGCTCGGCGCGGCGGACGCCGTTGCCGGGGCCGAGGACCCCGGACGGGCGGTCGTCGTCGGCGTCGCAGCGGGACGGGACGCCGCGGCGACCGCGGCGACCGCGGCGATCCTCGGCAGCCGCTGCTGCGGGCAGGCCGTGAGCACCCGGGCGATCGCGGCGCGCTCGGCCTTCACGACCCACAGGCCGTAGGCGCGCTTCACCGCGACCTGGTGCGCGACGTAGGTGCAGCGGAACGCCTTGCGCTTCGGCAGCCAGGTGGCTGCGTCGCCGTCGCTCTTCCGCGTGTTCGTCGGGCCGTCGACGGCGTAGAGGTTCACCGGGTCGTTGGCCAGGGCCACGCGCTGCGCCTGCGTCAGGCGCTGCGCGCCCGTGCGCCAGGCGTCGGCGAGGGGCACGACGTGGTCGATCTGCACGGCCGAGCTGGTGCGCTCGCCCCGCACGAAGCGGATGGTCTTCCCGGTGTAGGGGTCCTGCAGCGTTCCGGCGAAGACCTTGCACCGCGTCTCCCGGCGGGCGGTCAGGTCTCGGCGCAGCACGTCGTTGCGGGTGTCGCAGCCGTTCCGGTCGACGTCGGACCAGGCGGGGCCGAAGTCCTCGGTGCGCTGGTAGCCGGTCATCGGCGACGCGCCCTTCACCGGCAGGGCCGCCAGCGCGGTCGTCGCCAGCGGCGCGGCGGAGGCGGAGGGCGACGGGGTGCGGACCGGCGAGACCAGCGTCATCGCCGCGCCGCCCGCGGCGCCGTCGACCACCGGTGCCCCGAAGGCGGTGCCGCCGAGGAACATGCCCGCGCCTCCGACCGCGAGCACCGCGACCGCGCCGCGGCGGCTGCGCACGCCGGTGGCCGCGGGACTGCCGGAGACCAGGGCGAGGAAGCCGACCACGACGACGCACAGGCCCGCGACGGCCAGCGCGGCGGTGAGGTCCTGCACGGCGACGGCGGCCACGAGCACGAGCGCGGGCACCGCGACCGCGGCGGTGCGCCAGGCGCGGGATCGGGCGGCGCGTCGTCGCCGTCGGCCCTCGGAACGGTCGTCGTCCTGCATCCTGGCACTCCCCCCGAGCCGAACGGGGAGACGCTAGGAGCGGGGTCGCACGGGTCGGCGGAGGCGCGCCGACCCTCGTCCGCTAGTCCCAGGTCCGCCAGCCGGACCAGGCGGTGCGCCGGTCGGCGTCGGGGTCGTGCTCGACGCGGTCGCGCACGTCGACCACCAGCGTCGGCCAGTCGTCGGGCCCGAACCGCGGCCAGCCCGCCGGCATGGCGCCGTCGCGGGCGAAGGCGCCCCAGGCGGCCGACAGGCGCCGGGTGACCGCCCACGCGGCGCGCCCGCCGCCCAGCAGCAGGGCCGCACGCCGGGTCGCGCTGCGCCGCCTCGCGAACACGTGGTCCAGCTCGCTGCCGTGCGCGGCGCCGAGGCCCGCCAGCCGCATGGCGGGCGGCGCGAAGTCGAACCGGTACATCCAGGTCGGCGCCACCGCCGCGTGCCCCCTGGCCGCCTCGACGGCGGGCACCCAGAAGATCAGGTCGGTGACGAACCGGATCAGGCGCCGCGGCCGCCTGGGACCCGGGTAGACGGCCTCCACCGCCTGCCGAGCCGCCGGCGGCGCCTGGGCGAACAGCCGCTCGAGCCGGGGTCCGGTCGCGCGGATGGTGCGCATCCACTGGAAGAGCGTGCCCTCGTCGGCGTTCGTGCCGACGACGAGCGGCACGGGGTGCGCGCCGCCCTCGCGCAGCACGTCGATCGGGGCCTTCGGCAGCAGGTCGCCGTCGACGACGGGGCCCAGCAGCCGGGCGGCCGGCGTGCGGTCGCTGACGGCGGCGTCCAGCCGCTCCGCGGCGCGCACCAGCACGGCGGGATCGGCGTGGAGCAGGTCGTCCACCCCGCCCGGCAGCCCGGCGACCAGCTCGGCCGCCCACGCGCGGGACCGCGCGGCGCCGTGCAGGGAGCCGATCGCGGCGCTCTCCGCGATCGCCCGGTGGAAGAGGCCCCGGGCGGCGGGGCACGTCATCAGGGCCAGCACGCTGGTCGCGCCGGCGGACTCCCCGAACAGCGTGACGTCCTCCGGGTCCCCGCCGAAGCCGGCGATCTCCCGCCGCACCCACTGCAGCGCGAGCAGCTGGTCGCGCAGACCCAAGTTGCCCTCGATCGGCCGCTCGGGGCTGCCGAAGGCCGTGCAGTCCAGCCACCCCAGCGCGCCCAGCCGGTAGTTCAGGCCGACCACCACGACGTCCTCCGACGCCGCCAGGGACTCGCCCCGGTACGCCTCGGCGGTGCCGCCGCCGATGCTGAAGGCACCGCCGTGGATGAAGACCATGACCGGCTTCGGGGCGTCACCGGCCGTGCGGCGCAGCACCGTCAGCGTCAGCGCGTCCTCCGACGTCGGCGTGCGGCGTCCCGCGCCCGCCAGCCGGCCGGTGCGGATCTGCGGCGGCAGCGGCCCGTCGCGCACCGCCTCCAGCACGCCGGGCCAGGGGTCCGGCGGGCGCGGCGCGCGCAGCCGCAGGGGCCCGACGGGCGGTGCCGCGTAGGGCACGCCCCGCCAGGCCGTCAGCCCCGCCTCCCGCCGGCCCCGGACGAGCCCGGCGGACGTCTGCACGGTTCGCGAGGCGGTCACGCCTCCAGCCTGCGCCGAACCGCCTGGACGCTGCACCCCGTTGTGGGGTCTGTGCGCACGGGGACAGACAGACCAGTCTGTCCCCACCCGAACTTCCTTCCCCCATGAGGAGCACCCGATGAACGACCCGCAGCTCGCCGCCGGCTGGTACACCGACCCCGTCGACGCCGCGTTCCTGCGCTTCTGGACCGGCGACGCCTGGTCCTCCCACCGCAAGGCCCGCCCCGGCCTGCCGGCCCTGGTCCAGGAGCGCCGACGCCGCGCCTTCTTCGGCCGCACCCGCCGCATCGCCTGACCGCGCAGCGCCCGCGTCGACGGGCCGCCGCTTCCGGGCGCCCCGTCCGCGACGGCGTCCCGTCGTCGCGTCGGCGCGGCGAAACGCCGCCGCTCCTCCCGCGGCCGCGCCGGTCGCGGGCGACGCTGGTCGCCGTGCCCCGACTCCCCCGCCTGCTCACCGCCCTCGCGCTGACGGCCGCGGCGGCCGCTGGGCTCTCCGGCTGCGCCGCCGGAGCGGGGTCCGCCGCCGAGGCGCGGGTCGTGGTCCGCATCGCGCCCACCGCCGTGCCGGCGGACGTCGAGGTGCACCTGGCGCAGGCGCACGGCGACTTCCGCGCGGTGCAGCGGATGCGCACCGGCCAGACCCGCTCCTTCGCGGTGCCCGCCGGCTGGGTCACCGTGCGGATCCCGGGGCTGTGCGTCGTGCCCGCGCGGAACAGCGGCACCGCCGTCGTCGTCGAGGTCGACCGGCACGACTGCCGGCTGGCCTGACGCCGCGCGCCAGCGCGCCCTCAGCGGCTGCAGGGCCGGGCGCCGGCCGGGACGGCGAGCACCGGCTGCTGCGCGGTGACCGTGCGCCCCGTCGCGTCCTTCAGCACCAGGCGGGCCGTGTACGCGCCCGGCCGGAAGACGCCGGCGGCCTTCCCGTTCCAGCGCACGCCGAACACGAGGCGGCGCACGGCCGGCGCCAGCACCTGCTTCGCCACCACCCGCGTGCCGGATCGGATCGTCACCGATCCGGAGGTGCGCATCGGCGTCCCCGCGGGCGTCGTCATGCTCCATCGCGGGGCGCCGGAGCGCACGTAGGGCAGCAGCGGCACGTCGCGGGAGTTCGGGGTGCGCACCGGCTCGCCGTTCATCCGGTCCACCGCCCAGCGGACGACGCCGCCGGCGGCGGGCACGGCGGCGCAGCCGAAGCCGCTGATCGACAACGACGCGGGCAGCTCCGCGAAGTCCGTCAACGTCCGCACGACGGTGCGGCCGGCGACCGTCAGCCGCACGCGGAGGGTCGCGGAGCCGGCCGGCAGGGCGGCGGTCGGGATGCGCGCGACCCCGACGGCGTCGGCCGGGGCGGACACGGCGACGGTCGAGCTGGCCCGTCCCACCGAGAGCACCACGGTGCCGGAGAAGGGCGCGCCGGTGCCGTCGTCCCGCAGCGCGGCGACGTCCAGCGTCAGCGGGTCGACCATCAGCGGGTCGGCGCGGTCGACGTGCACGGTCGGCCCGGCCGCCTGCGCGGCGGGCGCGACCCCCGCGGAGCCGACGACCAGCAGCGCGGCGAGCAGCGCGGCCGGCACGACGAG
>JAKONM010000100.1 GCA_022701925.1 Microbacteriaceae bacterium | reverse complement strand
CTGCTGCAGCGCCAAGGACTTCGGACCGGGCAGCGCGGTGGCCAGGTGGCGCTGCTGCGGCAGGGCGAACGTGCGGGCGGCGTCGGACGTCATGCAGCGCACCCTAGGTTCCGCCGACGACAGCGCGCCGGGAGCGCGGACTCAGTCGGCCAGGCGCTGGAACAGGTGGTGGTCCCGCCACGCACCCGCCAGGTGCAGCAGGCGCGGTGCGGTGCCGATGTGCGTGAACCCGTTCTTCGCGAGCACCCGCTGCGAGCGCAGGTTGTCGAGCAGCGTGACCGCCTGGACCCGGTGCAGCGCCTGCGGCCCGAACGCCTCCGCGAGCATCTCCGCGACGGCCTGCGACGCGTACCCGCGACCGCCGACGGCCTCCGCCACCCAGTAGCCGAGGGAGCAGGAGAGGTACGGCCCGCGTTCGATCGCCTGCAGCGTGATCCCGCCGACCACGGCGCCGGCGTCGTCGACGATCGCGCGCGGCACCTCGTGGCCGGCCTCGTGCCGCTCCAGCCGCAGCCGCAGCACCTCCCGCTGGCCCTCCGCGGTGTAGAAGGCGTCGGCGCGGAGGGGTTCGTACGGCGCCATGAACGCGCGCTCCGCGGCGAGCACGCCCGCCACCTCCGCCGCGTCGTCCACGGACAGCAGGCGGGTGCGCGCGCTCACGCCGCGCATCCTCGCAGCCTCCGGCGCCCGGGGTGCCGGCGATCAGTGCGAGAGGTGCCAGTAGTGCACGCGCGCGGCGGCGCCGTGCTCCGCCAGCCGTCCGGCGACGGCGTCGTGCAGCCCCGAGGGCGAGTGCTCGGCGACCCGCACGTCCACGCCGCCGGCCGTGCGGTCGACGCGGGACACGACCGCGGTGTGGTCGCGGTCGCCGCTGCCGTCCCAGTCGAACTGGGCGACGTCGCCCACCTGCACCCGCGTCGCGTCGACGGGCTGCGCCAGGTCGGGCCGCTCCTGCAGCAGGCGCATCATCGCCGTCGAGCTCACCCACGCGGGTGCGTACGCCCGCCGCCCGAGCGTCACCGAGGTGCCCCACCGCTCGTCCATCCGCCAGCCCCGAGCCAGCAGCGACTGGCTGGTGAAGTCGACGCAGTCGGTGCCGCCGAGCGTGCCGTACTCCGGGTTCGGCGTCCGCCACCAGCGCTCGACGTAGGCGATCTGCCGAGCGACGGAGGACGCGCGCTGCGGCTGGTCCTGCGGCAGGGCGTACGGCAGCGACCGCCAGGCCAGGAACCCGCCTCCGGCCAGCAGCACGAGCGCCACCGCCGCAGCGGTGATCGGCAGCAGGCGGCGGCGCATCGCGCGACGCCAGCGCCGAGCCGGGTCGGTCGGAAGCAGGCGCCCCGACCCGCGGGGCGGGCTCCGCGGGCCCGGCCGAGCCGTGCCCGTCAGGGGCGGAGCAGCTCCAGGTCCTCGAGCAGGTGCGGGCGGGTCGGCTCCCAGCCGAGCTCCCGCCGGGTGATCGCGCTGGACGCCGCCTGGTCCAGCGCGAAGATCGCGCCCAGCGGGCCGAAGGACTCCTGCGGCACCTGCTGCGCGGGCACGCCGAGCCGGCGCCCGATCACGGTCGCGATGTCCTTCATGGCGTCGCCCTCGTCCTGCACCGCGTGCCACGACGAGCCCGCGGGCGCCTGCTCGAGCGCCAGCCGGAACAGCACCGCCGCGTCCTCCGCGTGCACCGCCGGCCAGCGCTGCGCCCCGTCGCCGACCCAGCCCGAGACGCCCGTCCTCCTCGCCGCCTCGGTCAGCAGCCCGGCGAAGCCGCCCTCGCCCCGATCGTGCACGGTGCGGGGCATCCGCACCGCGGACGTGCGGACGCCCCGCTCGGCCAGCGCGAGGGTCGCCGTGACCGCGCGGCCGCGACCGCCCACCGGGCCGTCCAGCGGCAGGGGGTCCCGCTCCGTCGAGGCGCGCCCCGGGATCCACGGCGTGCCCGACACCGTGGCGAACGGCCGGTCGCTGCCGGCGAGGGCCTCCCCGATCGCGCGGACGGCGGCGGTCTCCTCGGCGACCGAGGCCTCCAGCGCGGCGGCGGTGCTGAAGTCGTTCGAGAACGCCAGGTGCACGACGCCGTCGGCGGCCTCCGCCGCGCTCCGCAGGACGTCCAGGTCGGAAAGCCCGCCGCGGACCGTCCGGGCGCCCGCGGCCTGCGCGGCGGCGGCCGAGCGGTCGGACCGCGCCAGTGCGGTGACGGTGTGGCCGGTCCGCAGCAGCTCGGCGACGACGGCCGACCCGATCAGTCCCGTTCCGCCGGTGATGAAGACGTCCATGCGATCCTCCTGCAGTGATGCGACTTGAGTCCCATCACCGTAGCACCCTGACGGGACACCAGTCCCATCACTGGGGCGGCGCACCGCCGGTGCCGCCGCCTACGATGCCGACATGGCTCGCTGGGCTCCCGATGCGCGGCAGCGGCTGGTGCTCGCCGCGGTCGACCTGTTCGGCGAGCAGGGCTACGACGACACCACGGTGGCGCAGATCGCCGAGCGCGCCGGCGTCACGAGGAGCACCTTCTTCCGCCACTTCGGCGACAAGCGCGAGCTGCTCTCCGCCGGGCAGGCCGTGCTGAGCGACCTGATGTCCGAGGGCGTCGAGTCGGCGCCGCCGGGGTCGAGCCCGCTCACCGCGGTCGCGGCGGGCCTCGAGCGCGCGGCGGGCGCCATGGGACCGGTGAACCACGACCTCGGCCCCCGGCTGACGGCCATCGTCGCCACCAGCACCGAGCTGCAGGAGCGCAGCCTGCTCAAGGAGGCGGGCCTCGCCGCCTCGATGTCGGCTGCGCTCGCCCGGCGCGGCGTGCAGGAGGCGCCCGCCCGTCTCGCCGCGGAGATGGGGGTGCTGGCGTTCTCGCGGGGGTTCGCCGCCTGGTCGCAGGGCGAGCGCACCGGGTCGGACGACCTGGCCCGCGCCGTCGCCGCGGCCCTCGCCGAGCTGCGCGCCGCAGCGGCCTCGCTGGACTGAGCGGACCGGTCCGGCGGGAGGACGCGGCGACGATGCGCCGCAGGCCGGCCCCGCCGGACCGGGACGCGCCCGGGGCTACTGGTAGGTGATCAGGTCCGGGGTCGGATGCACCTGCTGGATCGTCTGCCGCGGGGTCAGCACCGGGGTGTCCTTCTCCAGGAAGTTCTTCCAGCCCCACGCGACCTTCGGCGCGCCCTGCCGCACGGCCCGCCACGTCGCCTGCTTGTCGGGCTGCCCGCCCTGCCCGTCGACGTGGATCAGCACGTCGAGCTCCGGCCGGTCCACCACGATGCTCGACCGGTCCTGCAGCATCGTCAGCCGGAACTGGTGCAGCACGAACGGCTTCGGCGGCAGGCCGCGCTCGCGCACCAGGTCGGCCAGCCAGGCGGAGGTGCGGTTCACCTCGGCCGCGGAGACCCGGCCGATCTGCACCAGCGGGCGCTGGCCGGGGCCGAGCCGCCACTCCGGGTCCAGCGCCAGGCCCACGTTCGGCTTCTCGAGCAGCGTGCGGTAGGCCTTGGCCTGGGTCAGGAAGTCGCTGCGCCCGGGCTGCAGGTCGAGGACCACCGGGACACCCGCCGCGGCCGCCCGGTCGACGTACGGCTCGAGCGCGGAGACGTCGATCTCGCTGGAGTAGTCCCCGTCGTCCGTGGGCGTCCCGGCGGCCACGGTCGCGATCACCTCGAGCATCGGCGCCACCGGACGGTCCACCAGGGCCCGGTACTGACCGGCCAGCGCCTTCACCCGGTCGATTGTCGCCTGCGGACCCTGCCGGCCGAGTACGCCCAGCACCCCGTCGGAGGGCGTGCCGTACAGCGCGACGAAGAGCCGGCCGTCGAACGGCACCTGGCCGCCGCCCGGGTACTGGTAGCCGGTGCGCGCCGCGGCGACGGCCCAGGTCGGGTCCTCCAGCCGCGCGAACACGCTGCCGATCAGCATCGCCGGGTCGTCCGCCGCCTTCGCGAGCGCCGTCACCGCGTCGCTGGACGCACCCGGCAGCTCCTGCCCCGCCGACAGGCCCACCACGGTCGCGCCGGCGGCGCGGGCCGTGGCCAGCGCCGCCGTATCCGCGCTGCTGCTGCCCGCCACGACGGTGCTGACCGGCCGGGCGGGCACGGTCACCGCCGGTGCGGCGCCCAGCGCCAGCGCGCGCACGCCCGGCAGCCGCGGCGCGTCCGCCCCCGCCACCCACTCGGCGCCCAGCCGCCGCACCTCGCCGGCCACCGCGGCCCGCACCCCGGCGGCGGCGCTCGAAGACCCTCCGGACGCGGAGGCGGAGAGGGTCGCGCTCGGCGAGGACGACGCGCCGGCGGGGGTCGGCATGGCGGTCGGGTCGGCGGGCAGCAGCAGCATCGGCACGTGCAGCCGCTCGGCGACCGCCCCGGCGGCGCGCTGCCCCGCGGCGTCTCCGTCCGAGGCGACGACCACCCCCGGCGACGCGGCGAAGAAGACGCGGCTGGCCTGCACCGCCCGCGCCGGGGCGGTCGACGCCGCCACCACGACCGGCCGTGCCGCGTCCTGCTGCGCGAACCGCACCGCGGCGGCCCGCGTCGGCGACGCCGACGGCCGGTCCGGTCCGGGCGTGCCCGTGGTGCAGCCGGTCAGGGCCAGGGCGGTGACGAGCAGGGCTGCGGCGAGCGCGGGTCGGCGGGGCACTCGCCCCATCATGCGCGCCGGGTCGCGCCCTCCGCGAACCGGGACGGCGGAATGGTCTCCTGCACCGCGTCGGGTCAGGAGCGGCGGCCTCGGATCAGGCCGGGCGCGTCTTCGGCGCGTTCGCCGCGGTGCGCGCCGCGTCACGCTCCACGACGTCGCCCAGCACCTCGTCGACCCGCTCCATCAGCGGCAGCGGCACCACGACGCCGGCGGCCTTCACGTTCTCGGCCACCTGCTCCGGCCGGGAGGCGCCGATGATCGCCGAGGCCACGTTCTGGTTCTGCAGCACCCACGCCACCGCCAGCTGCGCCGAGGTGAGGTCGAGCTCGGCCGCGATCGGCGCCAGGTCCTGCACCCGCTGCAGCACGTCGTCGCGCAGGAAGCGCTTGACGAAGTCGGCGCCGCCCTTCGTGTCGGTGGCCCGGCTGCCCTCGGGCACCGGCTGCCCGGGCCGGTACTTGCCGGTCAGCACGCCCTGCGCGATCGGCGAGAAGACGATCTGCGACAGGCCCAGCTCCTCGGAGGCGGGCACGACCTCGCCCTCGATCACGCGCCACAGCGCGGAGTACTGCGGCTGGTTCGACACGAGCGGCACGCCGAGCCGCTTCGCCAGGGCCGCACCCTCGCGCAGCTGCGGCGCCGTCCACTCCGAGACCCCGATGTACAGGGCCTTGCCGGAGCGCACGACGTCGGCGAACGCCTGCATCGTCTCCTCCAGCGGCGTCCCGGTGTCGTACCGGTGCGCCTGGTAGAGGTCGACGTAGTCGGTGCCGAGCCGCGTCAGCGACGCGTCGATCGACTCCATGACGTGCTTGCGCGAGAGGCCGACGTCGTTCGGGCCCTTGGGCCCGGTGGGCCAGTAGACCTTCGTGAAGATCTCGAGCGACTGGCGGCGCTGGCCCTTGAGCGCCCGCCCCAGCACCGTCTCCGCGGCGCCGTCCGCATAGGCGTCGGCCGTGTCGAAGCTGGAGATGCCGGCGTCGAGGGCCGCGTGCACGCAGGCCGTCGCGGCGTCCTCCTCGATCTGGCTGCCGTGCGTCAGCCAGTTGCCGTAGGTGATCTCCGAGACCTTCAGCCCCGATGCGCCCAGGAAGCGGTGCTCCACGTGGTCCTCCTCGTTTCAGCGGGACCGTAGCCCCGCCCGCTGACAGCGCTCGGCAGGCGTTCGTCCAGCCTGCGCCGGGCGGTCGCTCAGACCGCGAGGCAGGCCTCCACCTACGATCAGCCGTCGCTCCCGGAAGGAAGGCCGTCTCATGACCGCTCCCCGATCCCTGCCCCACCCCCTCGGCGTCACCGTCGTCGAGGGCGGGCTCAACGTCGCCATCTACTCCGAGACCGCCGACGCGGTCTTCTTCTGCGCCTTCGACGGCGAGCAGGAGACCCGCACCGAGCTGCCCTCGCGCTCCGGCTACGTCTGGCACGGCTTCGTGCCGGGCGCGGGCGTGGGCACGAAGTACGGCATCCGCGTCGCCGGCCCCTGGGACCCGGAGAACGGCGTCCGCCACAACGTGAACAAGCTGCTGCTCGACCCGCACGCGCTGGCGATCAGCGGCGACTACTCGTGGGACCAGCGTCTCTTCGGCCACGACATGAACGAGCCGCTGCGCATGGACGGCACCGACTCCGCGTCGGCGATGCCGCGCTGCGTCGTGGTCGACCGCGCCTTCGAGTGGGGCGACGACCGCGCCCCGCACCCGCGGGCGCCGCGCATCCCGATGGACCGCACCATCGTCTACGAGACCCACGTGAAGGGCTTCACCAAGCGGCTGCCGGGCGTGCCCGAGGAGCTGCAGGGCACCTACGCCGGCTTCGCGCACCCGAAGGCGATCGAGCACTTCACGAAGCTGGGCATCACCAGCGTCGAGCTGATGCCGGTGCACCAGTTCGTGCAGGAGAACACGCTGCTCGACAAGGGCCTGCGCAACTACTGGGGCTACAACTCCATCGGCTTCTTCGCGCCCCACAACGAGTACAGCTCGTCGGGCGACGAGGGCCAGCAGGTCGTCGAGTTCAAGCAGATGGTCAAGGACCTGCACGCCGCCGGGCTCGAGGTCATCCTCGACGTGGTCTACAACCACACCGCCGAGGGCAACCACATGGGCCCGATGCTGTCGTTCAAGGGCCTCGACAACGGCGCCTACTACCGCCTGGTCGACGAGCAGCGCGACGCCTACTTCGACACCACCGGCACGGGCAACAGCCTGAACACGCTGCACCCCGCCGCGCTCGGCCTGATCATGGACTCCCTCCGCTACTGGGTGGAGGAGATGCACGTCGACGGCTTCCGCTTCGACCTGGCCACCACCCTCACCCGGCAGGGCGGCGAGGTCGGCCTGCGCAGCGCGTTCCTCGACCTGACGCTGCAGGACCCGACGCTGGCCCCGGTGAAGCTGATCGCCGAGCCGTGGGACACCGCGGGCTACCAGGTCGGCGAGTTCCCGGCCGAGTGGTCGGAGTGGAACGGCAAGTTCCGCGACGACGTGCGCGAGTTCTGGAGCGGCGCGGACAGCCTGCTGGGCACCACCGCCCAGCGCGTGCTCGGCAGCCCCGACGTGTACCAGGTGAGCCGCCGGTCGCCGCTCTGCAGCGTGAACTTCGTCACGGCGCACGACGGCTTCACGCTGGCGGACCTGACGGCGTACAACCACAAGCACAACGACGCCAACGGCGAGAACAGCCAGGACGGCGAGAGCGACAACAAGTCGTTCAACACCGGCGCGGAGGGCCCGACCGACGACCCGGCCGTCATCGAGCGCCGCCTGCGCCAGCGCAAGAACTTCCTGGCCACCCTGCTGCTGTCGGCCGGCGTGCCGATGATCCTGGGCGGCGACGAGATGGGCCGCACGCAGGGCGGCAACAACAACGCCTACTGCCAGGACGACGAGATCTCGTGGTTCGACTGGGACGCGGTCGACACCGAACTGTTCGACTTCACGCGCGAGCTGATCCGCCTGCGCCAGGAGAGCCCGACGCTGCGCCCCGAGTGGTACCGCGAGGCGCCGACCGAGGACGTGGAGGACACGGTGGTGCTGAAGCGCAGCGACGACAAGGAGTTCTCCGACGCCGACTGGGACAACCCCGACGCGCGCACGATCACGCTGATCCTCGAGCGCGAGGGCGAGGACTCCTTCGGCCTGCTGCTGAACTCGGCCGAGAACGGCGTCGAGTTCCGCGTGCCGAAGGCGCCGGGCCGCGAGTGGGAGCTGGCGCTGTCCAGCGACCCGGAGCAGCGCGTGGCCGGCCCCGTGTCGACGCTGATCGTGCGCGACGGCAGCTTCACCCTGCTGCGCAGCCGGGCCTGATCGAGGGATCGCACCGACGCGACGGAGCCCCCTGCACCCTCCGGTGCAGGGGGCCCCGTCGTGCCGGATCAGGGCAGGTAGTAGCTGGGGTTCGGCAGCTTGACCGTGCGGTCGGCCGCGCCGCCCTTCAGGTCGCTGAACTGGTCGCCGAAGTTCGCCACGATGTCGTAGCCCAGGTGCTCGATGTGCTTCCGGGTCGCCGACTTGTACTGGATCGTCGTGCAGGCGGCCGTGCCGCACACGTCCTTCAGGTACTGCGGGTAGTCGGCGAGCGCCGGCTTCGTGTACAGCCCGTCCTCCGGGCCCGAGCCGTCCGGGTCCGTCGGCTGCGGGTAGCCCGCGTCGACGCCCACGCCGTCGCTCGTCAGGTTGCCGAGCGTGGCGGTCTCCTGCGCCGCCCCGCGCCCGGTCAGGAAGAACACCGCGTAGCCGCGGGCCTTCGCCTGCCGCACCAGCTGCACCATGCCCGGCACCGCCGGGAACCGCTGGTCCGTGACGTACTGCCCGTTCGTGGTCGGGTTGTACGCCCAGTTGCTGGCGACCTCGTAGTTGTACGTGGCCAGGGTCGTGTCGTCGACGTCGAGCAGGATCGCCTTCTTCGTGCCGCGGTCGGCCTTGGCGCGGGCCAGGTACCTGGCGGCCCTCGACTCGATGCCGCGCAGCTCCTTCACGTAGTTGGACTTCGCGCCGACGACGCCCGTCTTCAGCGGGTCGCCGTAGTAGTTGGCGATCTGCTGGCGCAGCACGTCGATGTTGGTGATGGAGGAGGCGGTCTTCGGGGTCTTCGTCTGGATCGAGGGCTGCGGCGACGCGGCGACCGCGGCACCGCCGATGCCGATGAGTGCGGCGGTCGCGAGCGCGGCGACGGCGAGGCGGGGACGGCGGATTCGGGGCATGCGGTTCCTTCCGACGGGCTGGGTGAGCACGCGGAGCACCCTAGGCATCCGGCGGGCTGACACGCCCGACTCGGGCGGCATCGCGTCACCCGCCGTTCACCCGTGCTGCGCACGATCGGAGCATGACGATCGCGCGCACGGCGGAGCACCCGGTCGACCTCTCCGACCTGCTGGGCTTCCAGGTGATCGACGAGGACGACGACGACCCGGTGCTGGTGGACCGCGACGGCGAGGGCGTGGACACCTGGCGCGAGGGCTACCCGTACGACGAGCGGATGGACCGCGGCGACTACGAGGTGCAGAAGCGGCTGCTGCAGATCGAGCTGCTGAAGCTGCAGAACTGGATCAAGGCGGAGGGCCGCCGGCTGGTCGTGGTCTTCGAGGGCCGCGACGCCGCGGGCAAGGGCGGCACGATCAAGCGCTTCACCGAGCACCTGAACCCGCGGGGCGCCTCCGTGGTCGCGCTGGAGAAGCCGACGGAGCGCGAGAGCACGCAGTGGTACTTCCAGCGCTACGTGCAGCACCTACCCGCGGCGGGCGAGATCGTGCTGTTCGACCGCAGCTGGTACAACCGCGCCGGCGTCGAGCGGGTGATGGGCTTCTGCTCGGACGCCGAGTACGAGCGATTCCTGGAGGACGCGCCGCGGTTCGAGCGGATGATCACGGCCTCGGGCATCGACCTGGTCAAGTTCTGGTTCTCGGTGTCGCGCAGCGAGCAGCTGACCCGCTTCGCGATCCGCCAGGTCGACCCGGTGCGCCAGTGGAAGCTGTCGCCGATGGACCTGCAGTCGATCGACAAGTGGGACGCCTACACGGCGGCGAAGGAGGCGATGCTCGCCGCGACGAACACGGTGGACGCGCCCTGGACCGTGGTGAAGAGCAACGACAAGAAGCGGGCCCGCATCGAGGCGATGCGCTGGGTGCTGGCCCGGTTCCCCTACACGGACCGCGACGACGACCTGGTCGGCGAGCCCGACGGCCGCATCGTCGGCTCCGCGTCGATCGTGCACGAGGACGGCGAGCGCACGGGCGCCGCCTGACTCGAGCCCGTCAGCAGGACGGAACGCCGTCAGCAGGACGGAACGGCTCGGATCGTCCTGCTGATCGCGCTCCGTCCTGCTGTCGGACTCCCGATCAGCGGAGGGCGGCGGCGCGGACGAGCAGCGCGGCGATGGGCGCGGGCTCCCGGCCGGGCGGCAGCGCCGCGGCCATCGCCGCGTCGATGCGGACCTTGCGGCCGGCGCCCGCCGCGATGAAGCGGCGCAGCTGCGGGACCACGGGCCGGCCGCGGTGCTCCGGCTGCCGCTGCAGGATGCGGAACGGGCGCAGGTCCCGGGTCTCCCCGAGGACCGTGAGCACCGCCTCGACGCCGAGCGCGCGGATCAGCTCGTCCTCGAGGTCGGCGCGGCAGACGAACACGGCCCCGGCGTCGGCGACCGCGCCCTGCAGGTGCGGCGCCTCCCGCTCGTCGCACAGCGCGAGCACCGCCTCCGGCCGCTGCCCGAGCCCGGCGAGCGCGCGCCGCACGCCCATCGCCCCGCCGGTGGACAGGACCTGCAGATCGGGCGACCCCCGCTCGGCGGCCAGCAGGCGCACGACCGCGGCGTCGCTCTCCCCCTCGACCAGGACGAGCGGGCCGGAGGTCACCGCGGCCAGACCGGTTCCGCGCTGCCCAGCGGCGTCGGGCCGGTGTCGAAGCGGAGGTCGACGCCCGTCAGCGTCAGCGGCAGGGGCAGCAGGCGCGCGCGCCCCCAGGGCGTGCTGATCGGGGAGCCCGCCGCGGGCGGATCCGAGGCCGGGACCGCCGCGGTCGGCGGGCTCGGCAGCAGCTCGGCGGCCGTGCGGGCCAGGGACAGGTGCGCCCGGGAGCCGCTGCCGCCCAGCAGCCGGTCGCGCAGCCCTGCGACCGCCGCGGCGGCCATCAGCCACCCGGTCGCGTGGTCGAGCGCCTGCACCGGCAGCGGCACCGGGGCGTCGGCGCCCACCGCGCGCATGCCCTCCGCCGCGATCCCCGCCGACATCTGCACCAGCGAGTCGAAGCCGCGGCGGGCGGTCCACGGCCCGCTCCACCCGTAGGCCGTCAGCGCGACCTCGACCAGCCCGGGCCGGATCTCCTGGCGCTCCGCGTCGCCCAGGCCGATGGGGTCGAGCGCGCCGCGGCGGTAGCCGTGCACCAGCACGTCGGCGCCGGCCAGCAGGTCGCCCAGCCGCTCCCGCCCCTCCGACGTGCGCGCGTCGAGGCGGGCGGACAGCTTGCCCGGGGTCATGTCGAGGGTGAGGCCGGGCTCGTCCCAGTCGGGCGGGTCGATGCGCAGCACGGTGGCCCCCAGCGCGGCGAGCGCCCGGGTGGCGACGGGCCCGGCGATCACGCGGGTCAGGTCGAGCACGCGGACCCCGGCCAGCGGCCGCCGGGCGTCCGGCCGCCAGACGGTGGAGGCGGCCACCGTGTGCAGCCGCTCGACCAGCGGCTCCCGGCGGGAGGCCGCGCCCTGCGGGTGCGCGAGCCACGCCTCGGGCGAGCGCATGACCGCCGCGGCGCCCCCCGCGTCGACCACGGCGGACTCGAGGTCCTCCGCCGCCCAGGTCGCGACGCGGGCGGCCACCGCCTGCCGATCGGCCTCGACGCCGAGGACCCGCAGCGCGGCCTCGCGGTGTCGCGGAGCGTTCGTGTGCAGGCGGATCCAGCCGTCGGCGGCGCGGTAGTCCCCGGCGACGGCGTCCCACGGCGAGGGCAGCGACCAGCCGTCCGGCTGCAGCGCCTGGCGGAACCACGCCGCGACGAGGGGCCCGTCCACCTCGGCGTCGGTGCGGGCCCCCGCCGCCGCGAGCAGGGCGGCGACCGCGTCCGCGAAGGCGGCGACCGAGCCGACCGCCAGTGCGTCCACGTCCCACGCCGACATGAGGCCGGTGCCGCCCCGCACCCGCGCCGCCGACTCAGTGCCGAGCAGCCGTGCCGACTCGGACTGCACCGGGGTGGTCATTGGGTCAGTGTTCGCCCCCCTCCTACGAGGAGGCTCTGCGCGCGCCCGGCCGGCGTCGGTGCTGCGGATGCAGGCCGATGCGGCAGATGGAGGCGCGGATGCCGCGTTCCTGCCTGCATGCGCCGCATCGACCTGCACGCGCGTCCCGGGCGCAGGCGCCAGCAGCAGCCGTAGGACGGAACCGGCCCCTGTCCGCCTACGCCAGCTCCGCCGTCCTACTCCGGCGCCGCCAGCGACGTGCCCCGTCCGCGGCGGACCCGTCGACCGCGCCACAACCCCGGCTCGACCGCTGCGATCGCGACCGCTCTCGCGGCAGGCGCCCTACGCGGCGCCGTTGAACATCTTGGTGACGCTGCCGTCCTCGAAGACCTCGTGGATCGCCTGCGCGATCGTCGGGGCCATCGACAGCACCTCGAGGCACTCGAAGTGCTTCTCCGGCGGCAGCGGCAGGGTGTCGGTCACGATCACGCGGTCGATCGCGCCGGAGGACAGCCGCTCGACCGCCGGGTCGGAGAAGATCGCGTGCGTCGCCGCCACGATCACGCCGGTGGCGCCGTTGGCCTTCAGCGCCTCCGCGCCCTTCACGATCGTGCCGCCGGTGTCGATCATGTCGTCGACGAGCAGGCACATCTTGCCCCGCACGTCGCCGACGATCTCGTGCACGGTGACCTCGTTCGGCACGGCCGGGTCGCGCCGCTTGTGGATGATCGCCAGCGGCACGTCCAGCTGGTCGCTCCAGACGTCGGCCACGCGCACGCGGCCCATGTCGGGCGAGACCACGACCAGGTTCGACTTGTCGACGGTCGCCTGGATGTGCTCGACCAGCACCGGCATCGCGAACAGCTGGTCCAGCGGGCCGTCGAAGAAGCCCTGGATCTGCGCCGCGTGCAGGTCGACGGAGATGATCCGCTCGGCACCCGCGGTCTTGAACAGGTCCGCCACCAGGCGGGCGCTGATCGGGTCGCGGCCGCGGCTCTTCTTGTCCTGCCGGCTGTACGGGTAGTACGGCACGACCGCGGTGATGCGCTTCGCGGAGGCGCGCTTCAGCGTGTCGATCATGATCAGCTGCTCGATCAGCCACTCGTTGACCGGCCCGCTGTAGGACTGGATGACGAACGCGTCGGCGCCGCGGACGCTCTCCTCCATGCGGGCGTAGATCTCGCCGGAGGCGAAGGTGCGCACGTCGACCGGCAGCAGGGTGGTCTCGAGCTCCTCGACCACCTTCTGCGCCAGCTCGGGGTGAGAGCGCCCGCTGATGACGACGAGCCGCTTGCGGCCCTTGGTCTTGATCCCGCTCACGCGTCCCCGTCCTCGTCCTGCTCCGCCGTCCCGCTGGCCGCCGCGGCGGTGCGCGCCGCGTCGGTGCCCGGACGGTTCGTCTCGACCCAGCCCTGGATGTTGCGCTGCGGCGCCACGTTCAGCGCCAGCGCACCGGGCGGCACGTCCTTGCGGACCACCGTGCCGGCCCCCGTGTACACGCCGTCCCCGATGACGACGGGGGCCACGAAGACGTTGTGCGACCCGGTGCGCACCGCGCTGCCCACGACGGTGCGGTGCTTGTGCACGCCGTCGTAGTTGGCGGTGATGGTGTTCGCGCCGATGTTGGAGCGCTCGCCGACCACGGTGTCGCCGATGTACGACAGGTGCGGCACCTTGGAGCCGGCGCCGATCTCCGCGTTCTTCGTCTCCACGAAGGTGCCGATCTTGCCGCCGGCGTGCAGCACGGTGCCGGCCCGCAGGTAGGCGAAGGGGCCGACCTGGGCCTCCGCGCCGATCACGGCCAGCGTGCCGTCGGTGCGGTTCACCCGCGCCCGCTCCCCCACCTCGCAGTCGACCAGCGTGGTGTCCGGCCCGATGACGGCGCCGGCGCCGGCGGTCGTCGCCCGCAGCAGCTGCGTGTTGGCGCGCACCTCCACGTCCTCCGCCAGCGTCACGGTGGCGTCGATCCAGGTGGTCAGGGGGTCGAGCACGGTCACGCCCGCCAGCTGGTGGCGCAGCACGATCGCGTCGTTCATCCGCCGCGCCGCGGCCGCCAGCTGCGCCCGGTCGTTCACGCCCGCCACCTGGTCCACGGAGGTCTCGACCGCGCCGACGCGGTGGCCCTCGGTGCGCAGGGCCGCGACCACGTCGGTCAGGTAGCGCTCGCCCTGCGCGTTGCCGCCGGACAGCGCCGCCAGCCGGGCGGCCAGCCCGTCGGTGCGGAACAGGTAGACGCCGGCGTTGATCTCGTCGACGGCGCGCTGCGCGTCGGAGGCGTCGCGGTGCTCCACGATCCGCTCGACCAGGCCCTGGCCGTCGCGGATGACGCGGCCGTAGCCCGACGGGTCGGCGGGGCGCGCCGTGACGATCGTCACCGAGTGCCCGCCCTCGCGGTGGGCGCGGAGCAGGGGGTCGAGCGTGGGGGCACCGGTGCCGGGCACGTCGCCGGAGAGCACCAGGACGTCGCCCTCGAACCCGCCGAGCGCCTGCACGGCCACCTCCAGCGCCCGGCCGGTGCCGGCGACCTCGTCCTGGTCGACCAGCAGCGCCTCCGGGGCGTGCTCGGCGACCGCGGCGGCCACGGCGTCGCGCTCGTGGCGCACCACCACGGCCAGGTGCGCGGGCTCCAGGCCCTGCGCGGTGCGCAGCACGTGCGCCAGCATCGGCAGGCCGGCCAGCTCGTGCAGCACCTTCGGGCGCGCGGACCGCATGCGGGTGCCGCGGCCCGCGGCCAGCACCACGACCGCCAGCGGAGGGGTGGGGGTCAACGGACTCCTTCGCTGCTCGGCGCGCGCGCCGGGGCGGTGCTCCGCCTCCAGGATTCGAACCTAGTCCTCACAGCTCCAAAGGCTGATGTGCTGCCGTTACACCAAGGCGGACCGGGCCCGACGCGGGCCCCCTCCAGTCTGCCCCAGCGGCCGACCCGGCCGCCGACCGCTTCGCGGATCCGCAATTCGTCGACGACACGCCGCGTCAGGGTCCGCCGGACGCGGCGTGTCGGGCCGGAACTGCGGATCCGCGCGGGAAGTGCGGATCCGCGAGCCCCCTCAGCCGACCCGCGTCAGGTCGCGGTCGCCGCGGGTGCCCGTGCGGCGGTTGACGGCCACCGTGACGACCCACAGCACCACGCCGATCACCAGCAGGGTGCCGGCGATGGCGTACTGCTCGATGTCGCGGCCGGAGGTCCACGGCAGCACCAGGTAGACGCAGGCGACCGCGCCGACGATCGGCAGCGCGCTGGGTGCGTGGAAGTGCTGGTGGTCGACGGGGTCGCGGCGCAGCACCAGCACGGTGACGTTCACGACCGCGAAGACGGCCAGCAGCAGCAGCGAGGTCGTGCCGCCCAGCAGCGACACCACGGGGTTGTCGGCGTCGAGCGACAGGTACGAGATCAGCGCCACGGCGATCGCGGTGGTGAAGATCACCGCGGCGTAGGGGGTGCGGCGCCGCGGCAGCACGCGGCCGAGCACCGGCGGCAGCACGCCCTGGCGGCTCATGCCGTAGATCAGGCGGCTGGCCATCAGCATGTTGATCAGCGCGCTGTTCGCCACCGCGAACATCGAGATGAAGGGCAGCAGGGCGTTGATCGGGAAGCCGGGCACCGCCGTCTCGACCACCGTGGTCAGCGGCGTCTCGCTGGCCGCCAGGTCGCCTACGTGTACCACCGCCACCGCGACCACCGAGACCAGCACGTAGATCACGGCGGCCAGCGACAGGCCCGTCAGCAGGGTCCTGGGGAAGATGCGGCTGGGGTCCTTGGTCTCCTCCGCCATGTTCACGCTGTCCTCGAAGCCGACCATGGCGAAGAAGGCCAGCGACGTCGCGGTGGAGACCGCCAGGAAGAAGCTCTTGTCCTCGGGGCCCTCGAACAGCACGACGCGGGAGAAGTCGGCGTCGCCGGCGAAGATCGCGAACGAGCCGAGCATGATCACCAGCAGCAGGCCGGACAGCTCGATCAGGGTGAAGACGACGTTCAGGCCCACGCCCTCCGCGACGCCGCGCAGGTTGACCAGCAGCACCAGCAGCATGAAGACCAGCGCGACCGCGAGGCCCAGCCCGCCGCCGCCCTCCAGCCCGAAGGCCACCGCGAAGTTGGAGGCGAACGCCACCGACGCCGCGGACGCCGAGGTGATGCCGGAGGACATCACCACGAACATCACGATGAAGGTGAAGAAGTGGATGCCGAACGCCTTGTGCACGTAGAGGGCGGCGCCGGCGGCCTTCTGGTACTTGGTCACCAGCTCCAGGTACGAGAAGGCGGTGATCGTGGCGACCGCGAACGCGATCAGGAACG
>JAKONM010000079.1 GCA_022701925.1 Microbacteriaceae bacterium | reverse complement strand
GCCTGGCCGACGCGTTCGGCGACGTGGTGGTCGTCTCCACCCGCGACTGCTCGCTGCAGCGCCGCCACCAGAAGCTGGTGGAGGAGGCGCCGGCCCCGTTCATCACGGACGAGCAGCGCGAGCTGCTCTACTCCTCGTCGAAGGCGATCCTGAAGAAGGTCGGCTACCAGGGCGCCGGCACCTGCGAGTTCCTGATCGGCGGCGACGGCACCGTCTCGTTCCTCGAGGTGAACACCCGGCTGCAGGTGGAGCACCCCGTCTCGGAGGAGGTCACCGGCCTCGACCTGGTGCGCGAGCAGTTCCGCATCGCCGAGGGGCAGCGGCTCGGCTACGACGACCCCGTGACCCGCGGGCACTCCTTCGAGTTCCGGATCAACGGCGAGGACCCGGGCCGCGGCTTCCTGCCCTCCCCGGGCCCCGTGCGCAGCTTCCGCGTGCCGGGCGGCCCGGGCGTGCGCGTCGACTCGGGCGTGACGACCGGCGACGTCGTCTCCGGCGCCTTCGACTCCCTGCTGGCGAAGCTGATCGTCACGGGCTCGAACCGCGAGGACGCGCTGGAGCGGTCCCGCCGCGCGCTGGCCGAGTTCGAGGTCGGCGGGCTGCCGACGGTGATCCCGTTCCTGCGGGCCGTCGTGAGCGACCCCGCCTTCACCGCCGAGGACGGCCGCTTCGGCGTCTTCACCCGGTGGATCGAGACCGAGTTCGACAACACGATCGAGCCCTGGAGCGGCTCGTTGGGCGACCAGGACCCCACCGGGCCCACGCCCGACGACCGTCAGCGCGTCACCGTCGAGGTGAACGGCAAGCGCATCGAGGTGATGCTGCCGACCGCGCTGGCCGGCGGCGGCTCGCAGGCCGCCGCGGCCCCCGCTCCCCCGCGCCGCCGCAGCGCCGCCGGCCGCGCCGGCACGACCTCGGGCGACGCGGTGAAGGCGCCCATGCAGGCCACGGTCGTGAAGGTCGCGGTCGAGGAGGGGCAGGCCGTCGTGGCGGGCGACCTGGTCGCCGTGCTCGAGGCGATGAAGATGGAGCAGCCGCTGACCGCGCACCGCGACGGCGTCGTGCGCGGGCTGACCGCCGTGCCGGGCACGACGGTGGCGAGCGGCACGGTGCTGCTGGAGATCGTCGACGCCTGAGCGGGCCGATCCCGGACGTACGACGAGGGGCCCCGGACCATCGGTCCGGGGCCCCTCGTCGTACGCGGTCAGCCCTTCAGCGCGACGACGCGGGTCGTCAGCTGCAGCGTGCCCTTCTTCGCGTCGCCCCACGCGTAGACGATGGTGCTCGTCTGCGGCGCGAGCACGACGTCGTCCGCCTTCAGCACCGTCGTGCGCGGCTTGCTCGCCAGGCGCACCTTGATGTCGACGGTGCCCGCCTTCGCCGTGATGGTCGCCTGGTGCGGGTTCTTGATCGCGCCGGTGGCGGCCTTGCGGTTCACCAGCACCTGCACCGGGGGCGCGGCGGCGACGTGGCGCACGACGACCCGGGCCCCGCCGGCCTTCGCCGCCCGCAGGTCGTTCACGTACTTCGTCAGCGCCGGCTTCCCCTTCTGCGTCAGATGGGCGATGACGGAGTAGTTCTTGCCGGAGGAGAACTGGAAGCGCTCCTTCAGCAGCGGGTGCGCCGGGGAGGTCGCGTCCGCGGCGGTGACGCGCACCAGGTAGCGGCCGGCCGGCAGCTGCAGCGGGCCGCCGAAGGTGCCGGGCTGGAAGTCGTCGAGCACCTTCTTCTCGCCGACGTACACGTCGACCGGCGTCTTCGGGATGCCGTGGAACACGCCGACGGTCGCGGGGGCGGGGTGCGTGGCCGGCGCGGCCTGGGCGGGCGCCGCCAGACCGACCGCGGCGGCCAGGCCGATGACGGCGGATGCGGTGATGATGCGTCGCACGGGTGGGACTCCTTCGTCTCGCGGGCGACGGATCCGCCCGTGCCGCCGACCATGCCGGACCCCCGAGGACTGCGGCGGAATTCTTGGCCTGCTCTTCAGCGGCCCCAGGATCCTCCCGGGTGAGGGGCGGTCGGGGTCGGGTCAGCCCACGATGTGCATCGCGCGGGCGGCGTCCGTGATCGCGCCCGACAGCGAGGGGTACACGCTGAAGGCCCGGGCCAGCTGGTCCACCGTGAGCCGGTGCTCGACGGCCAGGGCGATGGGCAGGATCAGCTCGCTGGCCCGCGGGCTGGCGATCACCCCGCCGATCACCGTGCCGGACCCGGTGCGCGCGAAAAGCTTGACGAAGCCGTCCTGCATGCTCTGCATCTTGGCCCGAGGATTCGAGGCCAGCGGCAGCTTGTAGATCTCGCCCTGCGCGATGCCGTCCTCGATCTGCTTCTGCGTCCAGCCCACCGTCGCGATCTCCGGCGCGGTGAAGATGTTGCTCGTCACGTTGCGCAGCTCCGTGGGGGTGACGGCGTCGCCCATCGCGTGGAACACC
Source organism: Microbacteriaceae bacterium (assembly GCA_022701925.1). Classification (GTDB taxonomy): domain Bacteria; phylum Actinomycetota; class Actinomycetes; order Actinomycetales; family Microbacteriaceae; genus Amnibacterium. The sequence continues at coordinate 356 of JAKONM010000079.1, read as the reverse complement.
GCGGTGCGGCCCTGCTGCGCGGCCACGGAGGCGAGCGGCAGGAAGGTCGTGCAGTCCCCGGCGGCGTAGATCGACGGGATGGAGGTGCTGGCCACCCGATTCACGCGGATGTGCCCCGAGTCGGCCAGCTGGACGCCCGCCTCCTCCAGCCCGATCCCCTTCGTGTTCGGGATGGAGCCGACGGCCATCAGGCAGTGGCTGCCCCGGATCTCGCTCCCGTCGGACAGGGTCACGACGACGCCGTCGCCCTCCCGCTCGACCTTCGTGGCGCGGCTCTGCGACATGAGGTGCATCCCGCCCCGGGTGAAGACCTCCTCGAGCAGGTTCGCCCCGTCGGCGTCCTCGCCGGGCAGCAC
>JAKONM010000338.1 GCA_022701925.1 Microbacteriaceae bacterium | reverse complement strand
GGTCGGGCCGCCCGGCCACGAAGCCGATGCGGCGGTGCCCCAGCTCGATCAGGTGCCGCACCGCCAGGCGCGCACCGCCGAAGCTGTCCGACTCCACCGTCGGCAGGCCGGCGGGTCCCGTGTGCGGGTCGATCGCGACGACCGGGACGGATGCGACCAGGTCGATCGTGCTCGGCGCGACCACGATCGCCGCGTCGACCAGCGTGCCGCTGAGCCGCGACAGCGAGCGCCGCTCCCAGCCGTGGTGGTCGGTCCCTCGCGAGCCGCAGTAGGCGAGCACGTCGTAGCCGCTGCCCTGCAGCGCCACGCCGACGCCCTTCAGCACCTCGGTGGCCCACGGCTCGAACGCGGCCACGAAGACGCCGACCACCCCGGTGCGGCCCGACCGCATGCTGCTGGCGCCCAGGCTGGACTCGTACCCCAGCCGCTCCGCCTCCTGCAGCACGCGCGCTGCCGTGGCGGCGGCCACGCCGTACCGGCCGTTGACCGCCTTCGACACGGTGGCGACCGAGACGCCCGCAGCAGCGGCCACGTCTCCGATCGTCGCCCGGCGCATCACGGCAGGGTAACGCAGGTTTCAATCGTTTTCGAAAACGTTTGACACTTTTTCGCCGCTCACGGATGCTCATGGCTCCCCCGGCCACCGGGGCGGCCAGCGCGGGTCGCACGCCCGCCGCCGTCCTGGAGCAGAGACGCCGGACCACTCGATGAAGAGAACAGGTGCACCAGTGAGATCACAGCGACTCATCGCGGCCTCGGCCGTCATCCTGGCCGGCGCCGCAGCGCTGACCGGCTGCAGCGGATCGTCCTCCGGCGGATCGGACGGCGGGAACGCCTCCATGGTCCTCTGGCAGAACTCCACCACCGGCCCCGGCCTGCAGTTCTGGAAGGACGCGGCCGCGGGCTTCGAGAAGGCGAACCCGGGCGTGAAGATCGACGTCCAGACCGTGCAGAACGAGGACTTCGACGGCAAGCTGCAGACGGCGATGAACTCGGGCAGCGCGCCCGACATCTTCCTGCAGCGCGGCGGCGGCAAGATGCAGGCGATGGTCGACGCCGGCCAGGTCAAGGACATCACGAGCGGCATCTCGGCCGCCACGAAGAAGGTGATCCCGGACGCCTCCTTCGGCGCCGAGTCGATCGACGGCAAGGTCTACGCGATGCCGCTCTCGGTGCTGCCGAGCGGCATCTGGTACTCGAAGGACCTGTTCGAGAAGGCGGGCATCGACGGCACGCCGGGCACGCTCGACGAGCTGAACGCCGACATCCAGAAGCTGAAGGACGCGGACATCCAGCCCGTCGCACTGGGCGCGAAGGACGCGTGGCCCGCCGCGCACTGGTACTACAACTTCGCGCTGCGCGAGTGCGCGCCCACCGCCATCACGGACGCCGCGAAGTCGAAGACCTTCACCGACCCCTGCTGGCTGAAGGCCGGTCAGGACCTCGCGACCTTCAACGCCACGAAGCCCTTCAACAACGGCTTCCTGACGACCGCCGCCCAGCAGGGCGCCGGCAGCTCCGCCGGCCTGCTCGCCAACAAGAAGGCGGCCATGGAGCTGATGGGCGCGTGGGACCCGGGCGTGATCGCCTCCCTGACGCCTGACGAGAAGCCGCTGCCCGACCTCGGCTGGTTCCCCTTCCCGGAGATCTCCGGCGGCAAGGGCGAGGCCGGCTCGATCCTCGGCGGCGTCGACGGCTACTCCTGCTCGCAGAACGCCCCGGCCGCCTGCGTCGACTTCCTGAACTACATCGCCACCACCGAGCAGCAGACGGCCTACTACAAGGCCTACAACTCGCCGCCCGTCAACACCGAGGCCCAGAAGGCCGTGTCCGAGTCCTACCTGCAGGACGTCGTCAAGACCTACAACGCGGCGCCCTTCGTGTCGCAATGGCTCGACACGGTCTACGGCCAGAACGTGGGCAACGCCCTGAACGTCAGCGTCGTGAACCTGCTGGCCGGCAAGGGCACCGCGGCCGGCATCGTGCAGGCCACCGCCGACGCTGCCAAGAAGGGCTGAGCGCCCCTCTCATGACGGTCCACGAGCAGCTCGCCCAGGGGCAGCGCTCGTCGGCACCGCGATCGACCACCGGGGGCGGCGCATCCGCGCCGTCCCCGGTGCGCCGTCGCCAGCGCGCCAACGCGTGGCGCGGGCGGCTCGAGATCGCGCTGCTGACGCTGCCGGCCCTCGTCGTCTTCCTGACCTTCGTCGTCTTCCCCGTGCTGTCCGCGGCCTACTACGGGTTCTTCCGCTGGACCGGCTACGGGGTGCCGACGCAGTTCGTCGGCCTGCAGAACTACGTCACGATCCTGCAGGACCCCACCTTCATCGACGCCCTCACGCACAACGGCGTGATCGTCGTGCTGTCGCTCGTGCTGCAGGGCCCCATCGCGATCCTGCTGGCGCTGCTGCTGAACCGGAAGCTGCGGTTCCAGGGCGCCATCCGCGTGCTGATCTTCATCCCCTACGTGATCTCCGAGGTCGTCGTCGGCACCGGCTGGACGCTGATCCTGCAGACCTCCGGCGCGCTGAACAGCCTGCTGCCGAAGATCGGTCTGGGCTTCCTGCAGACCGACTGGCTGGCGGACCCCTCGATCGCGATCTGGTCGCTGATGGCGATCATCACCTGGAAGTACATCGGCTTCGCGGTGATCCTGTTCCTGGCCGGGCTGCAGGGCATCCCGGAGGAGCTGACGGAGGCCGCCTCGATCGACGGCGCCTCGTTCTGGCAGATCCAGCGCCGCATCACGCTGCCGCTGCTCGGCCCGACGATCCGCATCTGGGCGTTCCTGTCGGTGATCGGCGCGCTGCAGCTGTTCGACCTCGTCTACATCATCTGGGGCCAGTACGTGGCCTCGACCGCCGGCACCTCGACCATGGCGACCTACCTGGTCGTCAACGGCCGCAACGCGGGCAGCTACGGCTACGGCAACGCGGTCGCCGTAGTGCTGTTCCTCGTGTCCCTGATCGTCGCCCTCGTCTACCAGCGCGCGGTGCTGCGCCGGGACACCGAGGGCGCCCTGACCGGAAAGGGCCGCTGATGGCCGTCACCACCGCCCTGCCGTCGAACGCGGTCCGCGGGCCGAAGCGCGGCGCCCCCGACCGGCAGCGCGGCAACGCCGTCGTCTACGTCGTGGCCGTCGTCGTCATCGCCCTGATGCTCGCGCCCGTCGCCTACATCGTGCTCGGCGGGTTCCGCACGAACTCGCAGATCACCACCGACCCGGCCGGCTTCCCCGGCCCGTGGGAGGTCGGCAACTACCTGGACGTGCTGGGCGGCGGCCTGTTCTGGCGCCTGGTCGGCAACTCGCTGATCGTCGGCCTGGCCACCACGGCCGGCGTCGTCGCACTGGGCCTCGCGGCCAGCTTCGTGATCGCCCGCTACGAGTTCCGCGGCCGCGGCGCCATGTACGCGCTGTTCACCGCGGGGCTCATGTTCCCCGTCACCGTCGCGATCACGCCGCTGTACATCGTGGTGCGCAACCTGGGGCTCGCGAACTCGCTGGGCGGCGTGATCCTGCCGCAGATCGCGTTCGGCCTGCCGACCACGATCATCATCCTGGTGCCGTTCCTGCGCGCCATCCCCGCCGAGATCCAGGAGGCGGCGGAGATCGACGGCGCCGGGCGCCTGGGCTTCTTCTTCCGCATGGTCGTGCCGCTGGCGATCCCCGGCGTCGTGACCGTCGGCATCCTGGCGTTCATCGGCAGCTGGAACAGCTACCTGCTGCCCCTGTTCATCCTGAACAACCCGGCCACGTTCACGCTGCCGCTCGGCGTGCAGCAGTTCTCGTCGCAGTACTCGGTCGACACGGCGCGCGTGCTGGCGTTCACGTCGCTGTCGATGCTGCCCGCGCTGGTGTTCTTCAGCATCTTCCAGCGCAGGATCGTCGGCGGGCTCACCGGAGCCGTGAAGGGATGACCATGTCGACGGACACGACCACCGCGACCGCCTGGTCGGCGCGCGTGCTGGACCTCGCCGCCTCCATGACGCGGGAGGAGAAGCTGGCGCAGCTGGTGGGCTTCTGGGTCGACCAGGGCGGCGAGGTGGTCGCGCCGATGCAGGGCGAGATGGCCTCCAGCGGCGCCTACGAGGAGGCGACCCGGCACGGCCTCGGCCAGCTGACCCGCGTCTACGGCACGCGGCCCGTCGACCCGCTGGAGCGCGCGCGCTGGCTGCGGGACGAGCAGCGGCGGCTGATCGCCGAGACCCGGCTGGGCATCCCGGCCCTGGTGCACGAGGAGTGCCTGACCGGGCTGGCCGCCTGGCAGGCCGCCACCTTCCCGACGCCGCTCGCCTGGGGCGCCGCCTTCGACCCCGACCTCGTGGAGGAGATGGCGGCGCTGATCGGCGGCTCCATGCGCGACCTCGGCGTGCACCAGGGCCTGGCCCCGGTGCTCGACGTGATCCGCGACGCCCGCTGGGGCCGCGTGGACGAGTGCATCGCCGAGGACCCGTACGTCGTCGGCACGATCGGCACCGCCTACGTGCGGGGCCTGCAGTCGGCGGGCGTCCACGCGACCCTGAAGCACTTCGTCGGCTACTCCGCCAGCCGCGCCGGACGCAACCACGCGCCCGTGCACGCCGGGCAGCGCGAGCTGCAGGACGTGTTCCTGCCGCCGTTCGAGATGGCCGTGCGCGACGGCGGCGCCAGATCCGTCATGAACTCCTACACGGAGATCGACGGCGAGCCGGTGGCGGGCACGCCGCGCTGGCTGACCGGCGTGCTGCGCGACCAGTGGGGCTTCGACGGCGTGGTCGTCAGCGACTACTTCGCCGTGGCGTTCCTGAAGGTCATGCACCGGGTGGCTGCGGACCGCGGCGAGGCCGCGGCGCTGGCGCTGGCCGCCGGGATCGACGTCGAGCTGCCGACCGGGGACGCGTTCCTCGCGCCGCTGCTGGAGCGGCTGGAGGCCGGCACGACCGACGAGGCGCTCGTCGACGCGGCGCTGCTGCGGGTGCTGACCCAGAAGGAGTCGCTGGGACTGCTGGACGCGACCTTCGACGAGGAGCCGCAGGCGGTCGACCTCGACTCCCCCGCGCACCGCGACGTGGCGCTGCGGCTGGCCGAGCAGTCGGTCGTGCTGCTGACGAACCGGGACGTGCTGCCGCTCGGCCGCGGCGGCGCCGCGCCGGCGCGCATCGCCGTGCTCGGCCCGAACGCGGACCGCTCCGAGGCCCTCATGGGCTGCTACTCGTTCGCCAACCACGTGCTGGCCCACCACCCGGGCACGCCGCTCGGCTTCGAGATCCCGGACGTGCTGGCGTCGCTCCGCACCGAGCTGCCGGGGGCGGGCATCGCCTTCGCGGCCGGCTGCGCGGTGGAGGGCGACGACCGCTCCGGGTTCGACGCCGCGGTCGAGGCGGCTGCCTCCGCCGAGGTCGCGATCGTCGTGGCCGGCGACCAGGCCGGCCTCTTCGGCCGCGGCACGGTGGGCGAGGGCAACGACGCGGAGTCGCTGGACCTGCCGGGCGTGCAGCGCGAGCTGGTCGAGGCGGTCGTGGCGACCGGCACGCCGACGGTGCTCGTGCTGCTGACCGGCCGGCCCTACGCGGTCGAGTGGGCGCTCACGGGGCCGTCGGCGCCCGCCGCGGTCCTGCAGGCGTTCTTCCCCGGCGAGGAGGGGGGCACGGCGATCGCCCGCATCCTGTCCGGCACGACCGCCCCCTCCGGCCGCCTGCCCGTGTCGCTGCCGCGCAGCACCGGCTCGCAGCCGTACTCGTACCTGCACCCGGTGCTGGGCGGGCCCTCGGAGGTCACGAGCGTCGACCCGACGCCGCTGGCGCCGTTCGGCAGCGGCCTGACGTACACGACCTTCGAGCGCTCCGGCCTCGAGGCGGACGCGGAGGTGACGGCCGGCGACGCCTTCACCGCCGTGGTGCGGGTGCGCAACACCGGAGCGGTGGCGGGCACCGACCTGGTGCAGCTGTACGCGCACGACGTGGTCGGCTCCGTCACCCGTCCGGTCGCGCAGCTGCTGGCCTACCGGCGGGTCGACCTGGCCCCGGGCGAGGAGGCGCTGGTGCGCTTCACCGTGCCGACGACGCGGCTGGCCTTCAGCGACCGGCGCATGGTGCGGATCGTCGAGCCGGGCGCGGTGGACCTGTGGGTCGGCGGCTCGGTCGTGCAGCGGGAGACGACCGCGTCGATCACGATCGTCGGGCCGGTGCACGAGGTCGTCGCGGCCGATGCGCGCCTGGCCGAGGCGGAGGTCGTGCGGAGCCCCGCGAGCGCCTGACCGCGAGATCCCGGCAGCACCGGTCTCGCCGGACTCCGCTCGGAGGGCTCCGGCCGCGAGGGCCCGCCGCTGTATCCTGAGCGAGTTGCTCGATTCATCGAGAAACTTTCGTGACGAAGGAGTCGCATGCGCACGATCGCCCGTCCCGCCCCTGCCCGCTCCGGAGATCCGCGATGAGGGCCGCGGTGCTGCGGGCCGCGGGCGAGCCCCTGGTGATCGAGGACCTGGTGCTCGACGAGCCCGGTCCCGGCGAGATCCGGGTGCGCATCAAGGCCGCCGGCGTCTGCCACAGCGACGTGCACTACCTGACCGGCGACCTGCCGGCCCGGCTGCCGCTGGTCGTGGGGCACGAG
>JAKONM010000104.1 GCA_022701925.1 Microbacteriaceae bacterium | reverse complement strand
CGTACTCCACCAGCTGCGCGATGCGGCGGGCGTGGCGCTCCTCGCCGCTGAACGGCTCGGCCAGGAACAGATCGATCAGGTGCGTCGCCTCCTCCAGCGTGTGCTGGCGGGCGCCGATCGCGCACACGTTCGCGTCGTTGTGCTGCCGTGCCAGCAGGGCGGTCGACTCGTTCCAGATCAGCGCGGCGCGCACGCCGCGCACCTTGTTCGCCGCGATCTGCTCGCCGTTGCCGCTGCCGCCGAACACGACGCCGAGCGCCACGACCCCGGCCGCCCGGTCGTTCAGCACGCCGACCGCGGCGTTGATGCAGAAGGAGGGGTAGTCGTCCAGCGGGTCGTACGAGGCGGGCCCGTGGTCCACCACCTCGTGGCCCTGCGACTCAAGGTGCGAGCGCAGGTGCTTCGCGAAGTCCAGTCCGGCGTGGTCCGTTCCGAGGTGCACCCGCATGGCTCCGGAGTCTAGGTCGAAGGCTCCTGCACGCCCGCCGGGGCGGATGGCACCCCGCGACGCCCGCACCCGCCGCTCCAGACGTCGCTCTCGTAGTGTGGTCGGCCGAACCGCGAGGAGGACCGTGATGCCCGGAGAGAACCTGACGCGCGTCGAGGCGGAGGAGCGCGCCGCACTGGTGTCGCCGTCCGCCTACGAGGTGGAGCTCGACCTGACCCGTGGCTCGGAGGTGTTCGGCTCCACGACCCGCGTGCGCTTCACCGGCACGCCGGGGGCGTCGACGTTCATCGACGCGATCACGCGCACCGTCCACTCGGTGGTGCTGAACGGCGCCTCCCTCGACCCGTCCGAGGTCGCCGACGGCGTGCGCATCCGGCTGGACGACCTGCAGGCGGAGAACGAGCTGGTCGTCGTGGCCGACGGCGAGTACACGAACACCGGCGAGGGCCTGCACCGCTTCGTCGACCCGGTGGACGGCGAGGTGTACCTCTACACGCAGTTCGCGGTGCCGGACAGCCGCCGCATGTACGCGGTCTTCGAGCAGCCCGACCTGAAGGCGACCTTCCGCTTCACCGTCACGGCGCCCTCGCGCTGGGCCGTCGTCTCGAACCAGGCGACGCCGGAGCCGACGCCCGCCTCCGACGGCGTCGCGACGTGGGCGTTCGAGCCCACGCCCGTCATCTCCTCCTACATCACGGCGCTCGTCGCCGGCCCGTACGAGTCGGTCACCGACGAGCTGACGAGCGCCGACGGCCGCACGATCGCGCTCGGCGCCTTCGCCCGCGCCAGCCTCTTCGAGCACCTCGACGCCGACTACGTCTTCGAGAAGACGAAGCAGGGGTTCGCGTTCTACGAGGCGCTCTTCGGCGTGCCCTACCCGTTCGACAAGTACGACCAGCTGTCGTGCCGGAGTACAACGCCGGCGCCATGGAGAACGCGGGGGCGGTGACCTTCACCGAGAGCTACGTGTTCCGCAGCAAGGTCACCGAGGCGACCCGCGAGCGCCGCGTCGTGACGATCCTGCACGAGCTGGCGCACATGTGGTTCGGCGACCTGGTGACCATGCAGTGGTGGAACGACCTGTGGCTGAACGAGTCGTTCGCCGAGTACATCTCCACGCTGGCGACCGCCGAGGCCACGGAGTGGCACGGCGCCTGGACGACCTTCAACATCCTCGAGAAGAACTGGGCCTACACGCAGGACCAGCTGCCCTCCACGCACCCGATCGTCGCGGAGATCCGCGACCTGGAGGACGTGCAGGTCAACTTCGACGGCATCACCTACGCCAAGGGCGCCAGCGTGCTGAAGCAGCTGGTCGCCTACGTGGGCCGCGAGCCGTTCCTGGCCGGCGTGCACGAGTACTTCGTGAAGCACGCGTTCGGCAACACCACGCTGGCCGACCTGCTGGTCGAGCTGGAGGCGACGAGCGGCCGCGACCTCACGTCGTGGAGCCGGTCGTGGCTGGAGACGGCCGGTGTGAACACGCTCACCCCGGAGATCGACGCGGACGAGCAGGGCTTCATCACGGCCTTCGCGATCCGGCAGACCGCGAGCGAGGAGCAGCCGACGATCCGCCCGCACCGCCTGGCCGTGGGCTTCTACGACCTGCAGGGCGACCGGCTGGTCCGCACCGAGCGGGTCGAGCTGGACGTGGCGGGCGACCTCACCGACGTGCCGCAGCTGGTCGGGAAGCGCCGGCCCGCGCTGGTGCTGGTGAACGACGACGACCTGGCCTACGCGAAGGTCCGGATGGACGAGGAGTCGCTCGAGACCGCCGTCGCGCACCTGGCGGGGATCGACGACCCGCTGGCGCGCTCGCTGGTGTGGAGCGCCGTCTGGGACGCCACCCGCGACGCCGAGGCGCGCCCGCGCGACTTCGTGCGGCTGGTGCTGAACAACATCGGCAGCGAGACCGAGTCGACCACCGTGCGGCAGGTGCTCGCGCAGGCGTCGCTCGTCGCCGCCTCCTACGTCGCCCCCGAGGTGCGGGAGCAGACGCTGGTCGAGCTGGGCGACGGCCTGCAGCGCCTCGCCTTCGCCGCGGAGCCCGGCTCCGACGCGCAGTTCCAGTTCGTGCGCGCCCTGGCCGGCGTCGCCCGCACCGACGCCCAGCTGGACGCCGTGCACGGCCTGCTCTCCGGCTCCACCCCGGTCGAGGGCCTGGACGTGGACACCGACCTGCGCTGGGAGCTGCTGATCGCGCTGGTCGCGGGCGGGCGCGCCGGCGACGCGGAGATCACCGCGACGCTGGCGGCCGACGACACCGCCACCGGGCGGGAGTCCGCCGCGCTCGCGCGGGCCGCGATCCCCACGGCGGAGGGCAAGGCCGCGGCCTGGGCGTCGGTCGCCGACTCGGCCTCGCTGCCGAACTCCACGGTGCGCGCGACGACGCTGGGCTTCCGCCGCGCGATCGACACGAGCCTGCTGCAGCCCTACGTCGACCGCTACTTCTCGACGATCGAGCAGCTGTGGGACGACCGCAGCTACGCCATCGCGGAGGCGCTGGCCCGGGGCCTGTACCCGTCGCCGCTGGCCTCGCGCGACCTGGTCGCCGCCTCCCGGCAGTGGCTCGACGCGAACCCCGAGGCGCCCGCGGCCCTGCGCCGCGTCGTCGTGGAGAACTCCGCGGCCGTCGAGCGGGCGCTCGCCGCCCAGGCGCGGGATGCCCGTGACTGAGACCGTGCACTCGGTGTGGGACAGCATCTTCCAGATCGGCGAGGGTCGCAGCTGGGACGAGACCTGGTGGGGCCACCTGATCGTGGTCGCGATCATCCTGGTCGTCGCGATCATCGTTCGGCTGGCCGCGCACGCCGCCATCCGGATCTTCGTCAACCGCGTCGTCACCGGCGCCAAGCGCAAGCAGCGGGTGGAGGACACGCAGGCGCTGATGTCCGCCTCCCCCGTGACCGCGGCGCGCATCGTGCAGCGCACCAGGACGCTCGGCAGCGTCCTGAACAACGTGGTGTCCGTCGTCGTGGTCGTCGTGGCCGCGCTGTCGATCGTCTTCACGGTCGCGCCGAACATCACGGGCGCCTTCTCGCTGATCACGGCTGCGCTCGGCGCCGGTCTGGGCTTCGGCGCGCAGAACATCATCAAGGACGTGCTGACCGGGCTGTTCATGGTGGGCGACGACCAGCTGGGCGTCGGGGACATCGTGGAGACCGACCTCGCGACCGGCATCGTCGAGGCGGTCGGCATCCGCGTGACGCAGATCCGCGACGTGAACGGCACGCTCTGGTACGTGCGCAACGGCGAGCTGACCCGGGTCGGCAACCGGTCCCAGGGCTGGTCGCGCGCGATCGTCGACGTCACCCTGCCCAAGGGCGCGGACGTCGACGAGCTGCAGCAGCGGCTGCTCGCCGCCGCGAAGAAGGCGCTGTCCGAGCCGCAGTACCGGGCCGCGGTGATGGAGGCGCCCGAGCTGTGGGGGCTCGAGTCGGTCACGGCCGACGGCGTCGTGCTGCGCCTGACGGTGCGGACCAACGCGAATCTGCGCGACGACGTGGCGTGGGCGCTGCGCACGCACCTGCACGAGGCCATGGAGGACGCGGGCGTGCAGGCCGCCGCGATCTCCAGCAGCCCCCTGGGCTACTACGAGTACGCCGGGACGCTGCGCGGCGTGCGGCCGCCGCGCACCAGCCCGGTGCCGCTGCCGCACCACCGCCGTGCGGCGCGGCCGCGGACCCCCGCCGTCGACCGTCCGGCTCCCGAGGCTGCGCGCTCCGGGCCGGTGGTGCCCCCGCGCGGCGCGCCGCTCGGCGGGGACGCGACCACGGCCACCCGCGGCGCGTCGGGCACGCGCGGCACCACCGGCCGGCAGGCGCCGAAGGCGACGGACGACGGCGCCGATGGCCGCTGAGACGACGGGCAACACGTTCTACGCGGCCGTCGGCGGGCGCCCGACCTTCGAGCGGCTGGTGCACCGCTTCTACGAGGGCGTCGCCGACGACCCGGAGCTGCGGGCCCTGTACCCGGAGGAGGACCTGCGGCCCGCCGAGGAGCGGCTGCTGGGGTTCCTCGAGCAGTACTGGGGCGGCCCCACCACCTACAGCGAGCACCGCGGCCACCCGCGGCTGCGCATGCGCCACATGCCGTTCAAGGTGAACCCCGCGCAGCGGGACCGCTGGCTGACGCACATGCGGTCCGCGGTCGACGACCTGGACCTGCCGCCGCTCTACGAGGCCGAGCTCTGGTCGTACCTGGAGCGGGCCGCCCACGCGATGGTGAACACCTTCGAGGAGTGAGCGGCGCCTCGCGGGCCGCACCTGCGGCTCAGCGCAGGACGAGCAGGCGCAGCAGGCCGACGCCGACCGTCAGGGCGCCGACGCAGGACAGCACGACCGCCAGCAGCACGACCAGCCCGACCACCCGCGTGAGCGCCCGGGTCAGCCCGACGCCGACCAGCAGCGCGCCGACGGCGAGCAGGGGCGAACGGGCGCCGGTGAGCGGGTCGGACTGCATCCGTCCACGCTAGGCCGCGGGCGGTCGCCCGGTCAGCCCCGCTTCGGGGCGGTGCCCGGCCCGACGCGGGCGGGTCAGGCGCCGTGCAGCGACCAGCCGCGCCGGCGCACGAGCACGTGCCCGCGGTGCGCCGACAGGCGCGTCCACGGCCCCGACTCGTACACGGGGATCTCCTCCTCGTCCTCGCCGAGGAAGCCCAGGCTCTGCGCCGCGAAGGCCGCGCCGGAGGGCACGTGCTCCGCCGCGGCCATCGGCCGGCCCCACACCTCCGCCCGCACGCGGCGGACGATCGCCTCGCCGGCGTCGTTCGGCAGCGCCTCCGCCACCGCCACGATGCCGGCGCGCGCCGTCTCCGCCAGTGCCGACGACGTGACGCGGTCCACCGCCTGCCAGCCCGACCTGGGCGGGGCGACGCCGGCCCACGTGACCGTCGCGACCTCCGCCGGGACCCCGATCAGCACCGTGCCGTCGGGGTCGGTGACCGCCGCCCCCAGGCGCGCCACCAGCGAGGCGATCGGCACGACCGCGTCGAACGACTGGTCGTCGGCGATGCGCACGGTGCGCAGGCCCAGCACGGTCGGCGTCTCGTCCAGCAGGCCACCGGGATGCAGCACCGCGGTGTACACCGCCAGCACCCCGCCGCCCGCGATCAGCCGCACGCTGGCGCGATCCACGCGGTCGGCCCGCGACAGGTAGGTCGTCAGGTCGGCCAGCGCCGTGGTGTCGGGCAGCGTGAGGGTGCGTTCCATCGGGTTCAGTACAGTACCGATCGCGCCGGGGCAGCGCCTGATCCATCGCTCCCGGGACGGACCTCTGGAGGGACGCCGTGGAACCGCTGCCCGCGATGCTCGCCGCGCTGAACCTGGTCGACACGGGTGCCAGGACCAGCGAGGACATCTTCACCGGTCCGTCGCAGTGGAGCCCCAACGGCCGCGTCTTCGGCGGCCAGGTGCTGGCGCAGGCGGTCGTGGCGGCCAGCCGCACCGTGGAGCGCGAGCGCCCCATCCACTCCATGCACGGGTACTTCCTGCGGCCGGGCGACGTCGAAGCGCCGATCACCTTCGCGGTGGACCGGATCCACGACGGGCGCTCGTTCTCCACCCGGCGCACGCAGGCCTACCAGCGCGGCGTGCCGATCCTGTCGCTGATCGGCTCGTTCCAGACCGTGGACGAGGGCCTCGAGCACCGGGCCGAGATGCCCGAGGGCCTGCCCGACCCGGAGTCGCTGCCGGACGAGCGCGATGCGCTGGGCGCCGTGCCCCACCCGATGGCCCGCTTCTGGAGCGCGCGGCCGTTCGACCTGCGGCACGTCGAGCAGCCGATCTACCTGGCGGCCGACGGCGAGCGCACGGCGCGGCAGGCCGTGTGGCTGCGGGCCCGCGGCCGGCTGCCGGAGGACCCGGTCGTCCACCGCGCGGCGCTGGCGTACGCGAGCGACTACACCATCCTCGAGCCCGCCCTGCGGCGGCACGGGGTGCCGTGGGCGACCCCGGGTCTCAAGGCCGCGAGCCTCGACCACGCCATGTGGTGGCACCGGCCGTGCCGGGTGGACGAGTGGCTCGTCTACGTGCAGGAGTCCCCGAGCGCGACCGGCGGCCGCGGCCTGTCGCTCGGGCGCATCTTCACCCGTGAGGGCGTGCTGGTGGCCTCCGTCGCCCAGGAGGGGATGCTGCGCGTCCCCTCCCCCTGACCGCCCTCGACCGGGGTCAGCGGCGGCGGGAGAAGGTGAGCGGCGGCTCCGTGTAGGGGTCCCAGGCCGCGCGCTCGTCCGCGGAGATGCGCCGGGGCCGCTGCGTGGCCGCGTCCACCAGCACGATGGTCGTCGCCGCCCGTGTGGTGAGCACCCGCGGCTCGACCCCGTCCGGCGACCAGACCTCGTAGTGCACGTCGAGGCTGGATCCGCCGAGCCGGGCGACCCACAGCTCGCAGACCATCGGGCTGCGGCCGTACGGGATCGGCCGCAGGTACTCCACCTCTTGGTGCGCGACCAGCGTCAAGGTCGCCGCCCCCGGGGTGCCGTCCAGCACCGCGGGGCCGTCGCTGCCGGCGCCCGCGGTCCAGAACGCCTGGATGCGGGCCTCCTCCAGCAGGCCCAGCATCGCGGCGTTGTTCACGTGCCCGTAGGCGTCGATGTCGCTCCAGCGCAGCCGCAGGGGCACGTGCAGCCTCATCGGCAGGACCGCCGTTCCGGGGTCAGCGCGTCAGCCTGCGGTACACGCCGCGGCCGACGCCCACCGACTCGGGGCCGAGGCGCTCGGCCTTGTTCTGCTCGTAGGCCTCGAAGTTGCCCTCGAACCAGTACCAGCTGCCCGGCTTCTCGGCCGTGCCCTCGTAGGCCAGGATGTGCGTCGCGATCCGGTCGAGGAACCACCGGTCGTGGGTGATGACCACGGCGCAGCCGGGGTACTCGAGCAGTGCGTTCTCCAGGCTGCCCAGCGTCTCGACGTCCAGGTCGTTCGTCGGCTCGTCGAGCAGCAGCAGGTTGCCGCCCTGCTTCAGGGTGAGCGCCAGGTTCAGTCGGTTGCGCTCCCCGCCCGACAGCACGCCGGCCGGCTTCTGCTGGTCCGGGCCCTTGAAGCCGAAGGTCGACACGTAGGCGCGCGACGGCACCTCCTGCTTGCCGACCTGGATGTAGTCGAGGCCGCCGCTGACGACCTCGAACAGGGTCTTCTTCGGGTCGATGCCGCCGCGGCTCTGGTCGACGTAGGAGATGTCGACCGTGCTGCCGATCTTCAGGTCGCCGCCGTCCAGCGGCTCGAGACCCACGATGGTCTTGAACAGCGTCGTCTTGCCGACGCCGTTCGGGCCGATGACGCCGACGATGCCGTTGCGGGGCAGGGTGAACGACAGGCCGTCGATCAGCACGCGGCCGTCGAAGCCCTTGTGCAGCTTCGACGCGTCGATCACCTGCGCGCCGAGGCGCGGCCCGACGGGGATCTGGATCTCCTCGAAGTCCAGCTTCCTGGTGCGCTCCGCCTCGGTGACCATCTCCTCGTAGCGCGCCAGGCGGGCCTTCGACTTGGCCTGCCGCCCCTTCGCGTTGGAGCGGACCCAGTCCAGCTCGTCCGACAGGCGCTTCGCCAGCTTGGCGTCCTTCTTGCCCTGCACGGTGAGGCGTTCCTGCTTCTTCTCGAGGTAGGTCGAGTAGTTGCCCTCGTAGGGGTACAGGCGGCCGCGGTCGACCTCGGCGATCCACTGCGCGACGTGGTCGAGGAAGTACCGGTCGTGCGTGACGGCCAGCACGGCGCCGGGGTACTTCGACAGGTGCTGCTCGAGCCACAGCACGCTCTCGGCGTCGAGGTGGTTCGTGGGCTCGTCGAGCAGCAGCAGGTCGGGCTGCTGGAGCAGCAGCTTGCAGAGCGCGACGCGGCGCTTCTCGCCGCCGGACAGGTTCTCCACGCGGGCGTCGCCCGGCGGCGTGCGCAGGGCGTCCATCGCCTGCTCCAGCTGGCTGTCGAGGTCCCAGCCGTTGGCCGCGTCGATCTCGTCCTGCAGCTTCGCCATCTCGGTGCCCAGGGCGTCGTAGTCGGCGTCCGGGTCGGCGTACTCCTCGCCGATGGCGTTGAAGCGCGCGATCTTGGCCCGCAGCTCGGCGACGCCGTCCTGCACGTTCTCGAGCACGGTCTTCGACTCGTCCAGCTCGGGCTCCTGCATCAGGATGCCCACCGTGAAGCCCGGGGTCAGCTTCGCCTCCCCGTTGCTCGGGGTGTCGAGCCCGGCCATGATCTTGAGGATCGTGGACTTGCCGGCGCCGTTCGGTCCGACGACGCCGATCTTCGCGCCGGGGAAGAACGACATCGTCACGTCGTCGAGGATCAGCTTGTCGCCGTGCGCCTTGCGGGCGCGGACCATCTGATAGATGTACTCCGCCATGTCCTGAATCCTACTTTCCGCGGACCTGCGCCCTTCAGCGGGGCCGCCGGTGGAGGCGGTCAGAAGGGGGTGTCCTCCTCCTCGACCGCGAGGGTCGTGCTCCAGTCCGCGGGTGCGGGCCGGAGGGGTTCGCGCGCGGGCTGCGCGCCCCGGTCGGCGCCCGCGGGCCGCTGCTCGCCGGACGCCGCACCGGACGGACGCGGTCCGCCGGGGCGCTCGGCTGCGGCTGCGACGTCGGCCCGCTGGCTGATGTCCCTGCCGATCACGTCCGCCCGCAGGTCGCGCGTCAGGCGCTCGACGCCGTCCTGGCCGGTCCAGCGGCGCTCGGTCAGCCGTCCCTCGACGATGACGCGCTGGCCGCGCGCCAGCGCCGTCTCGGCGCTGGCGCCCAGACGGTCCCAGGCGCTCACGGCGTACCAGAGCGTCTCGCCGTCGCGCCAGCCGCCGTCCTCCGCCTGCACCCGCTGATCGCGGGCGAGGGTGAACTCGACCACGTCGCCCTTCGGCGTCGCCTTGCGCCTGGGCGTCTGCCCGATGTTGCCGGTCACCGTGATGCGGTCCGTCATCGTGGTGCTCCTCCTCGCACTGCTCGTACCCGGGTGCGGGACCCGGCCGCCCGTGCCGTGGGTGGGACCGGGCCCCGCTGCACCGAGGTTCGCGCACCGCGGGCCGCCGGCTGCGGGATCCCGTGCCCGGGACCGGGGACGGGGCGCCGCACCGCCTGGGGAGGAGCGGACGAGCGGTCAGGCGGCCTTGACGTACTGCGCGTAGGAGCGCCGGACCTTGTTGACCTTCGGCAGCGCGACGGCGGTGCAGTAGCCCTGGTTCGGGTTCTTGGCGAAGAAGTCCTGGTGGTACTCCTCGGCGCGGTGGAAGTCGACCAGCGGGGTCAGCTGCGTGACGACCCGACCTCCCCACGTCTCGGCGGCCCGCTCCATCGCCCGCTCGAAGCGCGCCTTCTGCT
This sequence comes from Microbacteriaceae bacterium, assembly GCA_022701925.1. Lineage (GTDB taxonomy): Bacteria > Actinomycetota > Actinomycetes > Actinomycetales > Microbacteriaceae > Amnibacterium. The sequence continues at coordinate 19,822 of JAKONM010000104.1, read as the reverse complement.
CGTCGTCGGCCCAGAACATCGCCGACCGGTACTGCGTGCCCACGTCGTGGCCCTGCCGGTTCAGCTGCCGCGGGTCGTGCAGCGTGAAGAATACGTCGAGGATCACGTCCTGCGGGATCACCGCCGGGTCGAAGGTCACCTGCACGGCCTCGGCGTGGCCGGTCATGCCCGTGCACACGGCCTCGTAGGTGGGGTGCTTCGTGCGCCCGCCGAGGTAGCCGGAGACGACGTCCGAGACGCCGTCGAGGGTGCGGTAGACCGCGTCCAGGCACCAGAAGCAGCCACCGGCCAGCACGTACGTCTCCATGTCGATCCCCTCCGTCGCGATCCTCCCGATGCAACCGGTTGCGGCCGGACGGCATTCCTGGCGCTGTCACCGCCGCCCGCTATCGTGCCGCGCATGTGGGCCGACATCGCCTCCTGGTTCCAGTCCCCCGGGGGCGCACGGGTGCTGCAGACCGCGATCGTTCCGGCGCTCGCCATCCTCGTCGCCGGCGTGCTCGCGGCCCTGATCGCGCGGGCGGCCATGCGCGCGACGCTGCGGCGCGCGGACCGCGAGCAGGCCGCCACCGCGGTGGCCGGCCTGGTCGAGGCGGCCCGCTCGGCCGCGGAGGCGGACGGCTCCCGCGGCGACCGCCGCCGCGCGATCCGGCTGCGCACCGAGGCGGACGTGCGGGTGCGCCTGCTGCCGCTGAAGGGCGCGGACCGGGCGGCCGACTGGGCGGGCGCGCGCACCGACGAGCTGCTGGCGGGGACCGCGCAGCCGGACGCCGTGCCGGCGCTGCGGGACGCGTTGATCGCCTGGGTCGCCGCCCCGAAGCGCAGCCGCAGGCTCTTCCCCGCGGCCGGCCCGACCGCGGGGAAGGCCGGCCTGGCGCGGACGACCTCGTCGCCGGCCCGGGCGGAGGCCGACCCGGCGCCCTCGACCGGATCGACGCCGACGGGATCGACGCCGACACCCTCCCGCGACGACGCGGAGGTGCCGGCCTGGCAGCGCACCGCATCGGTGGAGCGGCTCCGGCAGCAGCAGACGGCCCGGACCAGGGCGGACGAGCCGGACGAGGACGACACCGCGCCCGTGCGCGCTCCGCGCTCGCACCGCGCCGACCCGGCCCCGATCGCGGAGGTCGAGCAGCTGGAGCGGCTGGATCGTGCGGACGCCCAGCAGCCCGCGCGCCACGCGACCGCGGCGGTGCCCGTGCAGGAGGCGGCGCCGGCCGCCCGCCCCGGCGGCACCCCGGAGTGGCTGGACGACTACGACGACGAGGCGCAGGTGACGCAGCAGAACATGGATCTGCGCACGCCGCCGCCCGTCTCCGCGACGACGGTGCGCGATCGAGCGCCCGCCGGGGACATCGTGCCCCGTCCCTGACCCGCCCTACACTCGACCGGCCCGCCCCGATAGCTCAATGGATAGAGCAACGGCCTTCTAATCCGTAGGTTGCAGGTTCGAGTCCTGCTCGGGGCGCTCGAGGCGCCTTCCCCCGCTGCGGGTGGCGGGACCGCCCGTCACACGGGCTCGACGTGCGCGCCCAGGTGCTGCAGCACGAGCCCGGCGAGCTCCTGCGGCCGTTCCTCCGGCAGCCAGTGCGAGGCGCCCCGCAGCACCGCGAACCGGTAGGGGCCGTCGACGAAGCGAGCGGCGCCCTCCGCCGCCCGTCGCCCGAGCGCGACGTCCCCGTCGCTCCAGGCGTACAGGGTCGGCACGCGGATGCGTCCGGCCGGATGCCCGCCGCGCACGCGCAGGGCGCGGTACCAGTGCAGGGCCGCGGTCGCGGTGCGACGGTCGGCCAGCAGCCGCACCGACGCCTCGGTGCTGCGCAGCCCGGCCGACCGCAGCCAACGGCGCGCCAGCGCTCCCCCGCCGACGCGGAGCAGCAGCTCGGGCAGCACCGGCACCTGGAACAGGCCGATGTACCAGGAGCGCAGCGCCTGGCCGCGCGGGAAGGCGGCCGCCATGGCGGCCGGGTGCGGCACCGACACCGCGGACAGCGTCGCCACGCGGTCGGGTCGCCGGCCGGCGAGCCACCAGGCCACGGCGGCGCCCCAGTCGTGCCCGAGCAGGTGGAAACGGTGCGCCCCCGCGGCGTCGGCGAGCGCCAGGACGTCGCCGGCGAGCGTCGGCACCGCGTAGGAGCGGACGTCCTGCGGGCGGGCCCCGGGCGAGTAGCCGCGCTGGTCGGGCGCGAGCACGCGCATCCCCGCAGCAGTCAGCAGCGGCGTCACCGCCGACCAGCAGGCCGACGTCTGCGGGAAGCCGTGCAGGGCGATCACCACGGGCCCGTCGATCGGCCCCTCGTCGCGCACGGCGAACCGCATGCCCTCCGACTGGAACACGGTCAGCCGCTCGCGCCCGGACCCGGCGCTCATGCGATCGGCGTCACCTCGACCCGCACCGCCTGCGGGTCCGTCAGCTCGAGGCCCGCCTCCCACGCGTGGCGGCGGATCAGCTCGGCGAGGCGATCGGACAGGTCCGCGGTCGACGCCGCGCCGAGGCGCCGCGGGTCGGTCACCCGGACGTCCGCGTCGACGGTCAGGTGGACGGGGCCGGAGCCCTGCGAGTCGCTCATCCGGCGACGCTATGCGGCGGGCCCGCCCGCGTCCTGTGCGCCCTCCGGTCCGGCGAGCACCCGCATCGCCACGTCCTGCGCCCGCTCGACCTCGGCCGACGCGGCCCACACGTCCTCGAGCGCAGCGGCACGGCCGGAGCCCCGCACGGGCGCCGCCCAGCCCGCGATGCCGTCGCCCGCGAGCGCCGTCAGCAGCGCGTCGGCGCGATCGGCGGGCACGCGGGCCAGGGCCGTCCAGAACAGCGCCTCCACCCCGTTGCCGCGGCCGAAGGGCGGCAGCTGGTACGCGCGGCCGAACTGCAGGGGGTTCACCGCATCGGCCGGCGCCTCCCACCCCGACGCCTCCGCCCGCCGCCAGGACGCGCGCACAGGGACCTCGACGGGCGGCCGGACCAGGCCGAGCACGGCGGCGAGGGCGTACCGCAACGACGCCGTGCGACCCGCCCTGCTCACCGCGGGGTCAACCCCGCACGGGATGCAGGTCTTCCGAACGGACAGCACGAGGCCCCCGACCGCACAGCGGTCGAGGGCCTCGTCGGCGAGCGGTCAGGCCGGCTGCTGCTCGCGGTGCGGCAGCTTCCAGCCGGGACGCACGAAGTGGCAGGTGTAGCCGTAGGGGTCCTTCTCCAGGTAGTCCTGGTGGTACTCCTCGGCCTGCCAGAACTCCCCCACCGGCTCGACCTCGGTGACGACCTTCCCGGGCCACAGGCCGGAGGCGTCGACATCGGCGATCGTGTCCAGCGCGACGCGGCGCTGCTCCTCGTCGGCGTAGTAGATCGCGGAGCGGTACGCACGGCCGCGGTCGTTGCCCTGACGGTCCTTGGTGGACGGGTCGTGGATCTGGAAGAAGAACTCGAGCAGGTCGCGGTAGGAGATCCGCTCCGGGTCGAAGACGATCTCCACGGCCACGGCGTGGTCGCCGTGGTTCCGGTAGGTCGCGTTCGGGGTGTCGCCGCCGGAGTAGCCGACGCGCGTGGAGAGCACTCCCGGACGGCGGCGCAGCAGCTGCTGCGCCCCCCAGAAGCACCCGCCGGCGAGGATCGCGGTCTGAGTGGTCATGGGGGCAACAACGCTCGAGCGGGCCGATCCCTTCCCACGACCAGGCCCGGGACGCCTGACCGGGGGCGCCCCTGGTCCGGCGTCGCGGACGCGGTCAGAAGGCGTAGCGGACCCGGCACCAGGGCAGCTCCTCCGCCAGCAGCGCGAGGAACCGGTCGAGGTACCCGCGCTTCGTGCCGGCTCGGTAGCGCACGTTGATCGCGCCGTTCTCGCTGCGCTTCGTCTCCTGCACCTCGGGGCGCCAGAGCACCTCCTCGGCCTTCGGGTGCCAGCCCAGGTTCACCTCGTGCAGCGCCGCGTTGTGGGTGAGCATGATCACCTCGCAGGCCATCTGCGCCTTCGCGGCGGGGCCGATGCCCGCGGCCAGCTGCCGGAAGAGCCCGCGCCACTCCTCGAGCCAGCCGGGCGCGACGATCACCGGCGAGAAGTTCACGTGCACCTCGTAGCCGGCCTCGACGAAGTCGTCGATCGCGGCGATGCGCTGCGGTACCGGCGTGGTGCGGATGTCGGTCAGCCGCGCCATCTCGGTCGGCATCAGCGAGAACCGCACGCGCGTGCGCCGCTGCGGATCCCACTGCAGCAGGTCGCGGTTGACGTACTTGGTCGCGAACGACGCCTTCGCGGTGCTGAACCGGGTGAACAGCTCGACCAGGTCGCGCACGTTGTCGCCCAGCAGCGCGTCGGCGGAGCAGTCGCTGTTCTCGCCGACGTCGTAGACCCAGTCGTGCGCGTCGCACTGGTTCGGCGCGGGCTTCACGCCCTGCCGCTGCACGTGCCGGGCGACGCCGCCCATGATCTGCTCGATGTTGGTGAAGGCCGTGATCGGGTTGCTGTACCCCTTGCGACGCGGCACGTAGCAGTACGCGCACGCCATCGCGCAGCCGTTCGCGGTGGAGGGGGCGATGAAGTCGGCGCTGCGGCCGTTGGGGCGCACGGTGATCGACTTCTTGACGCCCAGCACCAGGGCCTCGCGCTTGATCCGCACCCAGCGGCGCACGTTCGCCTCGTCGCCGTGCACCTCGGGGATCCGCCAGTGGCTCTCGACCGGCACGATCTCCGCGGCGGGCCACCGCGCCGCCATCTCGCGGCCGCGGGGCAGGTCGAGGGCCGCGGGCTCCGCGTAGATGCGCGTGATGTCGATCAGCGGCGCAGCGGTGGTGGCGGGCATCGGCGCAGTCTCGCCGAGGGCACCGACACCGCCGCTGCCAGGGAGCGCCTGCGACGATCCGGGCATGAAGACGTCGACGCTGCCGAACACCGACCTGACCGTCTCGAACATCGTGCTGGGGCTGATGCGCATCCCGGAGATGAGCGACGAGGAGATCCGCACGCTGGTGCGCTCGTCCCTGGACGCCGGCGTGACGATGTTCGACCACGCCGACGTGTACGGCGGGGACCACCTGTGCGAGCGCCGCTTCGGCGACGCGATGCGCTTCACCCCGCAGGAGCGGGAGGGCGTGGTCCTGCAGTCCAAGGTGGGCATCCGCGACGGCTACTTCGACTTCTCGACCGAGCACATCCTGGCCTCCGTCGACGAGTCGCTGGCCGCGCTGCGCACCGACCACCTGGACGTGCTGCTGCTGCACCGCCCCGACGCCCTGGTGGAGCCCGAGGAGGTCGCGGCGGCCTTCGACGCGCTGGAGCAGTCGGGCAAGGTGCGCGCGTTCGGCGTCTCGAACCACACGCCCGGCCAGATCCGCCTGCTGCGCAGCGCCGTCTCGCAGCCGCTGGCGTTCGACCAGATGCAGCTGAGCATCACCCACGCCGATCTGGTCGCGCAGGGCGTCTCCATGAACATGGGCGCCGAGGACCAGTCGATCGACCGCAACCTGGGGCTGCTGGACTTCGCGCGCCTGGAGGGCATCACGATCCAGGCCTGGTCGCCGTTCCAGGGCGGGTTCTTCACCGGCGTGTTCATCGGCGACCGCGAGCGGTACGCCGATCTGAACGACGTGCTGGACGAGCTGGCGGCGAAGTACGGCGTGACGCCGACCGGCATCGCGACGGCCTGGATCACCCGCCACCCCGCGCACATGCAGGTGGTGCTGGGCACGACGAAGCCGGAGCGCGTGCGCGAGGCGGCGGCGGGGTCCGACCTGCCGCTGACCCGGCAGGAGTGGTACCGCCTGTTCACCGCGGCCGGTCACCTGGTGCCCTGACCCCGCACCCCTGCACCGCGCTCGACCGCGGCGCAGGGGTGCGCGGTGGCCTCCCCCGCGCCGGTCGGCGGACCTGTCGGAGGCGCTCGGTACAGTCGGACCATGCCTTCGGTCGACCGTCTCGTCTGGATCGACTGCGAGATGACGGGCCTCGACCTGACGGTCGACGAGCTGGTCGAGGTCGCCGTCGTCGTCACCGACTTCGAGCTGCGGGTGCTCGACCCCGGGTTCGACGTGATCATCAAGCCGTCCGATGCGGCCCGCGACCAGATGAACGAGGTCGTCGTGAAGATGCACACGTCGTCCGGCCTGCTCGAGGCGATGGAGGGCGGCACGACCCTGGAGGACGCGCAGCGGCAGGTGCTGGAGTACATAGCCGGCTTCGCGCCCGCCGGACAGGCCCCCCTCGCGGGCAACACGATCGGCACCGACCGCGGCTTCCTGGCGAAGTACATGCCCCAGGTCGACGGCCACCTGCACTACCGCAGCATCGACGTGTCGTCGATCAAGGAGCTGGCCCGCCGCTGGTACCCCCGCGTGTACTACAGCGCCCCGCAGAAGCACGGCGGCCACCGCGCGCTGGCGGACATCCTGGAGTCGGTGCGCGAGCTGGACTACTACCGCCGCACCCTGTTCACGGCGCTGCCCGGCCCGACCTCCGAGGAGGCGCAGGCCGCCGCGGCGCGCACCACGGAGGCGTACGCGCTCTGATCGGCTAGGCTTCTCGACGCTCGGCCGCAGGGTCGGGCCGTGGTGGGCGTAGCTCAGTTGGTAGAGCGCTGGCTTGTGGTGCCGGAAGTCGCGGGTTCAAGTCCCGTCGTCCACCCCATCCTCCGTCAGGACGTCGACGCCGGGCAGCGCCCGTCGCACCCGGCCATCACGGCCGACCGACGTCCCGTCCGGCACCCGTGACGACGGCCGCCGCCCGGGCCCTGTGCGGGGCCGGAGGCGCGTGGGCCAGACTGCGTGCTCGGCGAACGGGGGCTGCGGCATGAGGGTGGTCGATCAGCGGCACTCCGGGGCGGGCCCGGTGACGCTCGAGCCCGGTGTGCTGCGGCCCGCCGGCACCGAGGAGTGGACCGGGCGGGTCAGCCTGCTGCAGACCGACGGCATCCGCGTCGACGCGATGTCGCTGGCGCCGCACACCTTCCGCGCGGGTCCCGGCAGCATCGGGTTCCGGCCCTGCCTGGCCGCCGCGTGGGTGCGGGAGGGCTGCATCCGGGGCGAGAGCGGCGGCGCGCGCTTCGAGGTGCTGCCCGGCCAGGCCGTGCTGTGGGACACCCGTCTGAGCATCGAGTCCTCGGTCGTGCAGGACCTGCGGCTGCTGCGCATCGTGGTGGACCTGGACGACCTGCCCGACCACCTGGTGCCGGCGGTGCCGCGCCCCGCGGGGGTCCTGCGCAACAGCCCCGTCGTGCAGAGCACGTTCGCCTTCGCGGCCACGCTGCTGCAGACGTCGCGCCGCACCCCGCCGGCGGCCGACGACGCGATCGCCGCGCACGCCCTGGTCGCACTGATGACCGGTCTCGTGGCGGAGCTGGACCACCAGCGCGGTCCGGTGGAGGTCGGCGGGGTGCACGACCGCCGGGGCGCGCTGGAGGCGCACATCGCCGCGCACCTGGCGGACCCGGGCCTCGGCCCCGTCTCGCTCGCCCGCGACTTCGGCATCAGCGTGCGCAGCGTGCACGCCGCCTTCGCGGGATCGGGGAGCACCGCCGCGGCGGTGATCCGGCGCCTGCGGGTCTGCGGGGTGCAGCGGACGATCCGCGACCGCGCGGCCCTGCCGCGGATGGCGGAGCTGGCCGTGCAGCACGGCTTCCGGGACGCGTCGCAGCTGTCGCGGACCTTCCGCGAGCTGACGGGCATGCCGGTCCGGGACTGGTACGCCGCGAACCGGGGCTGAGCGCCCGGGACGGCCGCCTACGCTCGGCCGGGTGAGCATCGAGCTGACGGCGGAGGCCTTCGAGGACCTGGTGTCCGCCGAGCTGGACGCGCTGCCCGCCGACATGACGGACGGCCTGCAGAACGTGGCATTCGTCATCCAGGACCGGGCGGAGGACGGGGAGGACCTCCTCGGCCGGTACGAAGGCGTCGATCTGACGCACCGCGACCAGTACGGCTTCGGCGAGCTGCCCGACCGGATCGTCGTGTTCCGCCTGCCGCACCTCGAGTCGGCGGAGTCGGTGCCGGCGCTGCGCGACGAGGTGCGCACCACGCTCGTGCACGAGATCGCGCACTTCTACGGCATCGACGACGCCCGCCTGCACGAGCTCGGCTGGGGTTGACGCCCCGCCGGCCGATGGATCAGAGCTGCTTGGAGCGCTCGTTCGGGTCGGCCTGGCCCTGCAGCGGGTCGCTGTCGCCCGCGTCGTAGGAGTACTGCACGAACAGCTCGTCGTTGATCGTGCGGGTCTCGCCGGCCTCGTACTCGAACATCGCGTCGGTGCCGTCGACCAGCGCGTACTGCGTGACGCGCTGCTCCGGCTTCCCGTCCTCCAGGAAGCGGTGCTCGGTCGTGCCCTCGAGCGGTCCGTCCAGGTACTCCGCGACGTAGCGGTCGGGCTCGGTGGAGGTCGTGTCGCTCATGGGGAGCGACGATATGCAGTGCGCGCCGTGCGTCCCCTGAGCAGCGCCTGAACCCGGCCGCCGTCGACGACGAGGTCGGCCAGACGCTGCGGGCGCTCGCGCGCGACGGCCTCCCGCTCCTGCGCCGCCCAGCGCTCCCAGTGGGGCTCGTAGGCCGCGCCGTCCCGGGCGAGCGCCCGCCGGCGCCGCTCGTCGTCCTCGAGCTCGACCCAGAGCGTCAGGTCGCCCAGCGGGGCGCTCCGCCGCGTCAGCAGGCCGCTGCCCTCGCACACCAGGCCGCCGCCGGCCGGCACGCGGTGGCGCTCCGCCGGCGCGCCGGCGCGCCAGTCCCAGCGCCGCCACGCGCCCCGCCGACCGGTGCGCCGCGGCACCAGGACCTGCCGCCGCACCGAATCCGCGGCGGCGGCCAGACCGTCCCAGCCCGGATAGAGGTCGTCCAGGTGCAGCAGCCCGGCCCCGGTCGCCGCGGCGAGCGCACCGGCCAGCGTCGTCTTGCCGGCCCCGGAGCGTCCGTCGATCAGCACGGTCCAGTCGCGGCGGGCGGTGGCGAGGGCGCGCACCGCGGCGAGCGCCTGCAGCGGGTCAGCCACGGAGTCCCGCGACGGGGTTCCACGTGCCGGCGAGCACGGCCGCGGCCACGGCGACGGCGAGGACGGCCGCCGCGCCGAGCGCCAGGACCAGGTCGGGACGGCCGAAGCGCGCCCGCCTGGCCCACGTGCGCGGACCCGGGCCGCCGAAGCCCCGCGCCTCCATGGCGGTGGCCAGCACGGTCGCGCGCCGCACCGAGAGCACCAGCAGGCCGAAGGCCTGGCCGGCGAAGCGCTGCACCCGGCCGCGGTCGGCCACGCCGCGCGCGCGGCGGGCCAGCGCGAGGGCGCGCCAGTCGTCGCCCAGCAGCCCGAACAGGCGGAAGGCGGCCAGGGCGCCCAGCACGAAGCGCACGGGCAGGTGCAGCAGCTGGGCCATGCCGTCCGCCAGCCGGGTCGCGTCGACCCCGCCCAGCAGGCCGATGCCGCACAGCCCGATCGCCAGCACGCGCAGCAGCGTGGCCAGCGCCAGCACCAGCGAGCCCTCCGTCACGTGCACGAGGCCGGCGGCGAGCAGGGTCCGCCCGGAAGGCGCTCCGTAGAGCGCGATCGTCACCGCCGCCAGCGGAGCGGCGACCAGCACCGGCACCGCCTGCACCAGGACGCGCCGCACCCGGGCACCGGCCAGCGGCAGCAGCAGCGCCCCGAGCACCAGCGCGGTGCCGGCGGAGACAGGGTCCACGCTGATCACGAGCACGGCCGCGAACCCCAGGGCGACGAGCAGCCGCGCGACCGGCTCGGCGCGGGCGAGCAGCCCCGTCACGCGGCGGCCAGCACGAGCCGCTCGGCGCCGAGCGCGGCGGCGAAGTCCTCGTCGTGCGTGACGGCCGCGACCGCCGTCCCCGCGTCGAGCAGGCCCCGGAACAGGTCGACCAGCGCGCCCCAGGTGATCGCGTCCTGGCCGAAGGTCGGCTCGTCCACCACGAGCACCTGGGGCGCCGTCGCCAGCGCCGTCGCGACCGACAGCCGGCGCTGCTCGCCGCCGGAGAGGGTGAAGGGGTTCGCGTCGGCGAGGGCGGCGAGGCGCAGCCGGTCGAGCATCGCGTCCACCGCCTCGTCGACGTCGGGCGCCCTCGTCGCACGAGGGCCGACCGCCAGCTCCTGCCGCACCGTCGGGGCCAGGAACTGGTGCTCGGGCTGCTGGAAGACGCAGCCGATGCGGGAAAGCAGGTCCCGCGACCGCCAGCGCACCGGGGACGCCTTGAGGCCGCGCGCGAGGGCCGGTGCCGCCACGACGTCGCCGGCGACGGGCGGCAGCAGCCCCGCCAGGGTGAGCGCGAGGGTCGACTTGCCGGCGCCGTTCGGGCCCAGCACCGCCAGCGCGCCGCCCGCGCACAGCCGCAGGTCGACGGCGCCGCCCACCGCGGAGCCGCCCCGTCCCGCCGCCAGGTCCACCGCCTCCAGCAGCAGGGCCCCCTCGACCGCGGCGGGCCGAGGCGGTCGCGGCGGCGGCCCCGGCACCCAGACGCCCGCGGCCCCGAGGGAGGCGCCGAGGGCGCCGAGCACGCGCTCCGGCGACCCGTCGGCCAGCACGCCCCCGCCCGGCTGCAGCACGACGACCCGGTCGACGTGGTGCTGCCACACCGCGACGCGGTGCTCGACGACCACGAGCGTCGCACCGGCGGTCGCCGCCAGCACCGCGTCCCGCACCTCCACGACGCCGCCCGGATCGAGGTTCGCCGTCGGCTCGTCCAGCAGCACCGCCCCGGGCTCCATGGCCAGCACCCCGGCGATCGCGAGCCGCTGCTGCTGGCCGCCGGACAGGGCGGAGGTGGACCGGTCGAGCGGCACCGTCAGGCCCACCGCGTGCAGGGCCGCCGCCACGCGGCCCGCGATCCGCTCCGCCGGCACGGCCAGGTTCTCGCAGCCGAAGGCGACGTCGTCGCCCACCCGCTCCAGCACCGTGTTGGCGTCCGGCGCCTGCAGCACCAGCCCGGCCCGCCCGCGGGCGCGCCGGGGGTCGCCGCCGTCGATCGACAGCCGGCCCTCCTGGTCGCCCTCGTCGTCGCCGAGCACGCCCGCGAGCGCGCGCAGCAGGGTCGACTTGCCGGCACCGGAGGCGCCGAGCAGCAGCACCCGCTCCCCCGGCTCGATGCGCAGGTCGAGGCCGCGCACCGCCCAGCCGGCGCGGCCGGCGTGCCGCCAGCCCCAGCCCTCGGCGACGAGGGCGGCCGGGGTCACCCGGCCCGCCGCGCCCGGCCCGCGGGGAAGCGGGCGAGCACGCCCGTGGCGGCCAGGGCCCGGACGACGACCCAGGCCGCGAGGCCGGCCAGCACGGCGCCGCTGACGGCCTGCGAGACCAGGTAGACCGCGCCGAACTGCGTGCCGGACCCCGCGTAGTAGCCGGCGAGCCCGGGCACCAGGCCCAGGTCGTAGACGGACGCCCCGACGCCGGCGAGCGCCCCGGCCAGCAGCGCCGACCACCAGGTCCAGACCCGGTAGGCGAAGAGGGCGAAGACCAGCTCGGCGCCGAGCCCCTGCACGATGCCGGAGACGATCACGGTCGCCCCCCACTGGTTGCCGACGAGCGCGGAGACGATCGCGGCCAGCAGCTCGCCGTACAGCGCGGCACCGGGCTTGCGCACGACCAGCGCGACCAGCGGGCCGGCCAGGAACCACAGTCCGTTCGCCAGGCCCTGCACGCCGGGCAGCAGCGGTGTCAGCAGGGCGCTGGGCCCCTGGTAGCCGACGTTCCAGGCGATGAAGACGAAGGAGCAGGCGACGGCCAGCACGGAGGCGACGACGATGTCGACGACCCTCCAGCGCAGGCTCCGCGGGGTCCTCGTGCGGGCGGGTGCGGCGGTGGTCATGGTCGTGCCTCTCGTCGTGCGTCAGGAGGGGCACGGGAGGCGAGAACGACTTCCCTTTCGCCGGCATGATCCGGATCAGGTTCGTGCGGTCGGAGCTTGGAGCAGCTCCCTCTCAGCCCGGCTCACCGGGCTCCCGTGTCTGGCTGCACTCTAACCGCAGCGCGGGGCCCTCGGGGACGCCGTCTCAGGCGACCTGCAGCGTCACGGTGTGCAGGCCGGTGGCGCCGTCGGGCGCCTCGCCCGCCAGGGCGGCCGTCTGCACGAGCCCGTCGGCGTCGACCGCGCGCACCCGCAGCCGGTGGGCGCCGGCGGTCGCGGTCCACCGGTAGCGCCACTGGCGCCAGACGTCGGCCGTCCAGGCCTCGGCGAGCACGCAGTCGCGCCACGGCCCGTCGTCGACCTGCAGCTGCACGCGGGCGATGCCGGTGTGCTGGGCCCACGCCACCCCGGCCACCTCCACGACGCCGGCCCTCGCCCCGCCGGCGGGCACGTCGATGCGGCTGGAGAGCTTCACCGGGCCCAGCGCGGAGTACCCGCGGGTGGTCCAGTAGGCGGTCGCCCGGCTGAAGCGCGTCACCTCCATCGACGTGATCCACTTCGTGGCCGACACGTAGCCGTACAGGCCGGGCACCACCATCCGGGCCGGGAAGCCGTGCAGCTGCGGCAGCACCTGCCCGTTCATGCCGATCGCCAGCAGCGACGCGCGGTCCGGGTCCTGCAGCACCGAGAGCGGGGTGGAGGCGGTGAAGCCGTCCGCGCCGGAGGACAGCACCATGTCCGCGCCGGAGCGGGGACGCGCCGCGGCCAGCAGGCTGCGGATCGGCACCCCCTGCCAGACCGCGGTGCCGTTGAGCGTGCCGCCGACCGGGTTGGAGACGCACATCAGCGTAGTGGCGGACTGCTCGACGGCCAGGGCCGACACCTGCTCGTAGGTGAAGCGCTGCGGCCGCTCGACCTCCCCGGTGATCTCGAGCACCCACTGGTCTGGATCGATCGACGGCGGGGCCAGCGCGATGTCGATCCGGTAGAAGCCGTCGTTGTCGGAGACCAGCGGAGTGATGCCCCGCACGTCGAGCGAGGCCGCCGCCGGTGGCCGCGGGCGGGCGGAGGACGCGGCGGGCAGCCGCAGGCTCCGGATCGCCTGCTGCGTGCTGCGGGCGCCCGACCCGATGCCCTGCGCGACCGCGCCGGCGACGACGCCGAGCACCGTCCAGGTGCCCGCGCCGATCAGCAGCCGGCGGCCCTGCCCGTCGGCGGCGCCGGCGACCCGCGCCAGGCGGGTGAGCACCCACGCGCCCACCGCGGCGGCGATGACGGCGGGCGTCGCGTCCAGCGGCGACGCGCCGGTGCGGGTCACGGCCGCACCGCCCGCCAGCAGCCCGGCCGCGGCGACGAGGACGAGCCCCCAGGGCGGCCGGCGGCGCTGCAGCAGCCCGGCGGCGGCGCCGAGCACCAGCAGCAGCACCAGCAGCAGGACGACCAGGAACGGCTTGTCGCCGGTGCCGAAGGCCGAGATCACCGCCGACTTCACGAACGGCGGCGCCAGGTCGACGACCAGCGAGCCGACGGAGAGCAGCGGGCTCGCCGACGACGTGAAGACCGCGGCGACCAGCTCGCCGGCGCCGAGGCCGGCGGCGGCGGCGGCGATCCCTGCGGCTGCGGGACGCGCGGCGCGGACCCCGTCCACCTACTTCTTCAGCGCGCGGACGATGCGCGCCAGGGCCTTCCCGGTCACCCAGACGAAGGGGATGCCCACGACCAGCAGCGCGACCGGGTTGGGCTGGAACCGCACCCCGAGGCTGTCGCCCACGTAGGCGCCCACCGGCCAGGCGTAGCCGCCGCCACCGCCTCCGCTGCCGTTCTCCTCGTCACCGCCGCCACCGAAGCCGTAGCCGACGACGGCGATCGGCACCACGGTCGTGCCCTCGATCTCGCGGGCCTCCCCGTACACCGACTGCACGCCGACCGACTTGAGCACGTTCGCGATCTGCACGGGGATCGAATCCATGGGTCGGACGCTAGCCCCGCGCCCGATCCGCCCGCGGTGCGCCGCCTGGGAGTCCCCCGCGAGCGACGGCCGAGCCGATCGTCAGGCCCCGTCGCTACGGTGACCCGTCGGCGCCCTCGCTGCCCCATCGAACCGCGACGAACAGGACACACCGTGCAGACCTGGCCCGGCACCGCCTACCCGCTGGGGGCGACGTTCGACGGCGGCGGCACCAACTTCGCACTGTTCTCCGAGGTCGCGGAGCGAGTCGAGCTGTGCCTCTTCGACGAGGACGGCACCGAGACCCGGGTGGACCTGATCGACGTCGACGCCTACGTGTGGCACGGCTACCTGCCGCAGGTGCAGCCCGGCCAGCGCTACGGGTTCCGCGTGCACGGTCCCTACGACCCGCGGCGCGGGGTGCGCTGCAACCCGGCGAAGGTGCTGCTGGACCCGTACGCCAAGGCCGCGGTCGGCGCCTACGACTGGGACCAGTCCCTGTTCTCGTACACCTTCGGCGACCCCGACTCCTTCAACGACGAGGACTCGTCGGCCCACGTGATGCTGTCCGTGGTCGTGAACCCCTTCTTCGACTGGAGCGGCGACCGTCCGCCGAAGACTCCCTACAAGGAGTCGCTGATCTACGAGGCCCACGTGAAGGGCCTGACCCACCTGCACCCCGAGATCCCGGAGGAGGAGCGCGGCACCTACGCCGGGCTCGCCCACCCGCTCGTGATCGAGCACCTGCAGAAGCTGGGCGTGACCGCGATCGAGCTGATGCCGGTGCACCAGTTCGTGCAGGACTCCACGCTGCTGGAGAAGGGCCTGCGCAACTACTGGGGCTACAACACGATCGCGTTCTTCGCGCCGCACAACGAGTACGCCAGCGCCGGCCAGCTGGGCCAGCAGGTGCAGGAGTTCAAGTCGATGGTGCGGTCGATGCACGCGGCCGGCATCGAGGTGATCCTCGACGTGGTCTACAACCACACCGCGGAGGGCAACCACCTGGGGCCGACGTTGTCGATGCGCGGCATCGACAACTCGGCCTACTACCGCCTGGTCGACGACGACAAGCGCTTCCACATGGACTACACGGGCACCGGCAACAGCCTGAACGTGCGGCACCCGCACGCGCTGCAGCTGCTGATGGACTCGCTGCGCTACTGGGTGACCGAGATGCACGTCGACGGCTTCCGCTTCGACCTGGCCGCCACGCTCGCGCGCGAGTTCTACGAGGTCGACCGGCTCTCCACCTTCTTCGAGCTGGTGCAGCAGGACCCGGTCGTCAGCCAGGTGAAGCTGATCGCCGAGCCGTGGGACATCGGCCCCGGGGGCTACCAGGTGGGCAACTTCCCGCCCCAGTGGACGGAGTGGAACGGCAAGTACCGCGACACCGTGCGCGACTTCTGGCGCGGCCAGCCCGCGACGCTCGGCGAGTTCGCCGCGCGGCTGACCGGGTCCGCCGACCTGTACGAGAGCAACGGGCGCCGCCCCGTCGCGTCCATCAACTTCGTCACCGCGCACGACGGCTTCACGATCCGCGACCTGGTGTCCTACGACGAGAAGCACAACGAGGCCAACGGCGAGGGCGGCAACGACGGCGAGAGCCACAACCGCTCCTGGAACAGCGGCGTGGAGGGCGAGACCGACGACCAGCGGGTGCTGGCGCTGCGCGCCAAGCAGCAGCGCAACTTCATCGCGACGCTGCTGCTGAGCCAGGGCGTGCCGATGCTGCTGCACGGCGACGAGCTGGGCCGCACCCAGGGCGGCAACAACAACACCTACGCGCAGGACAGCGAGGTCGCGTGGGTGCACTGGGACCGCGCGGACCTCCCGCTGGTCGAGTTCACCGCGGCCGTGTCCCGCCTGCGCCGCGAGCACCCCGTGTTCCGCCGCGCCCGCTTCTTCGACGGCCGTCCCCGGCGCCGCGAGGAGGGGTCGGCCAAGGCGGACATCGTCTGGCTGCGCCCCGACGGCAGCGAGATGCAGCCCGAGGACTGGGACAGCGGCTTCGGCAAGGCCGTGGGGATGTACCTGAACGGTCAGGCGCTGCGCGACCGCGACGCCCGGGGCGAGCGGGTGGTCGACGTCGACTTCCTGCTCTACTTCAACGCGGGCGACGACGCGGTCGCCTCGACGCTGCCCCCGAGGTCGTTCAACCCGGCCTGGGACGTGGTGGTCGACACGGCCGCCCGCTCCACCGACCGCGGCCCGGTGCAGGCCGGCGCCCGGGTGACGGCGGAGCCCCGGTCCCTGGTGGTGCTGCAGGCGCACCAGGAGCCCGAGGTCGAGCCCGACCACTCCGTCGCGGCGTCCCTCGCCGTGCTGGCCAACACCCACGCGACCGGCGCGACCGCCGCCGCGAACACCACGATCGTCCGTCCCGACAGGAACTGAGGACCAGTGCCCGTGAAGACCCCCGTCTCCACCTACCGCGTGCAGGTGCGGCGCGCGTTCGACCTCCACTCCGCAGCCGAGCTGACCGACTACCTGGCCGAGCTCGGCGCCGACTGGATCTACCTCTCCCCGCTGCTGACCGCCGAGCCGGGCAGCGACCACGGCTACGACGTGATCGCCCACGACGGCGTCGACCCCGAGCGCGGCGGCGACGAGGGCCTGCTCGAGGCCGCCCACGCCGCGCACGGCGCGGGACTCGGCGTGCTGATCGACATCGTGCCCAACCACATGGGCGTCGCGACGCCCGAGCTGAACCGCTGGTGGTGGGACGTGCTGATGCACGGGCGCGAGGCCGAGCACGCGGACGCCTTCGACGTCGACTGGGACTTCGGCGGCGGCCGGCTGCGCATCCCGGTGCTCGGCGACGGCGACGACGAGCTGTCGAAGCTGGAGGTGGCGGACGACCGGCTGAAGTACTACGACCAGGAGTTCCCCATCGCCCCCGGCACGGCGGACGACGGCGCCGATCCCGTGACGGTGCACTCGCGCCAGCACTACGAGCTGATGAACTGGCGCCGCGCCGACGCCGAGCTGAACTACCGCCGGTTCTTCGCGGTGAACACCCTGGCCGGCATCCGCGTCGAGGACCCGGAGGTGTTCCGGGCCTCGCACGCCGCGATCGTGCGGTGGGTCGAGGAGGGGCTGGCCGACGGGCTGCGCATCGACCACCCGGACGGGCTGGCCGACCCGGAGGCGTACCTGGCCGCGCTGCGCGACGCGACGGGCGGGGTCTACGTGCTCGTCGAGAAGATCCTGGAGGGGGACGAGCCCCTGCCGACCTCGTGGGCGACCGCCGGCACCACGGGCTACGACGCCCTCGGCGACTTCGACCGCGTGCTGATCGACCCCGCCGGCGAGCAGCCGCTGACCGAGCTGGCCTCGCGGCTGGCGGGCGAGCGGGTCGACTGGCACGACCTGATCCACGACACCAAGCGGCAGGTGGCCGACGGCATCCTGCACTCCGAGGTGCTGCGGCTGGTCCGCACCGCCGCGGACGCCGCCGACGGCGCGGACCCCGACGCGCTGGCCGACGCGTTCGGCGAGCTGCTCGCCTGCTTCCCCGTGTACCGCACCTACCTCCCGCTCGGCGAGCAGTACCTCGACCAGGCCGTGGCGGAGGCCCGTCGACGTCGGCCCGACCTCTCCGAGGCGCTGGACACGGCCGACCGGCTGCTGCGCGATCCCGGGACCGCGGTGGCGAAGCGCTTCCAGCAGACCAGCGGCATGGTGATGGCGAAGGGCGTGGAGGACAACGCGTTCTACCGCTGGACCCGCCTCGGCAGCCTGACCGAGGTGGGCGGCGAGCCGAGCGAGTTCGCGCAGGACCTGGACCGCTTCCACGCGCGCCAGGCGGGCCGCCAGGAGACGTGGCCGGACGGCATGACCACGCTGACCACCCACGACACCAAGCGCGGCGAGGACGTGCGGGCGCGCATCGACGTGCTCGCCGAGATCCCGGCGGAGTGGTCCGAGGCGGTCGAGACCCTGGAGGCGGCCGTCGGATTCGGCGACCCGACGTTCGCGAACCTGCTGTGGCAGGCGACCGTGGGCGCCTGGCCGATCGAGCGCGACCGGCTGCAGGCCTACGCCGAGAAGGCGTCCCGCGAGGCCGGCACGTCGACGGCCTGGACCGCGCCCGACGAGGCGTTCGAGACCGCGCTGAAGGCCGCGGTGGACGCCGTGTACGACGACGAGCGGGTGCGCTCGCTGATCGAGCGGGTGGCGGAGGACCTCGCTCCCGCCGGCTGGTCGAACGGCCTGTCGATGAAGCTGCTGCAGATGGCCGGACCGGGCGTGCCCGACGTCTACCAGGGCAGCGAGCTGTGGGAGCAGAGCCTGGTCGACCCCGACAACCGCCGGCCGGTCGACTTCGCGCTGCGCCGCCGGCTGCTGGCCGAGATCGACCAGGGCGCGCTGCCCGCGATCGACGAGACGGGCGCCGCCAAGCTGCTGGTCGTCGCGAAGACCCTGCGGCTGCGCCGCGAGCGGCCCGAGCTGTTCACGACCTACGAGCCGCTGACCGCCGAGGGCCCCGCGGCCGAGCACCTGGTCGCGTTCGACCGCGGCGGCGCGATCGCGCTGGCCACCCGCCTGCCCGTCCGGCTCGCCGAGATCGGCGGCTGGGGCGACACGACGGTCGACCTCGGCAGCGCGCCGGTGCTCGACCTGCTGACGGGCCGCGAGCACGCGGGCGGCGTGCTGCGCGTCGCCGACCTGCTGGACACCTACCCGGTCGCGCTGCTGATCGAGAACGGAGGCAAGCCGTGAGCGGCTCGCGACACCCCTTGAGCGTCTGGGCGCCGAAGCCGGAGCGCGTGCGGCTGTGGCTCGACGGCGCCGAGCACCCGATGACGCGGGACGAGGAGGGCTGGTGGTCCCCCGCCGCCGACCTCGAGGCGGCGCCCGAGGCCCGCTACGGCTACCTGCTCGACGACGCCGACGCCCCCGTGGCCGACCCGCGCTCGCGGCGGCAGCCCGACGGCGTGCACGAGCCCTCGCAGCGCTTCGACCCCGCCGCGCACGAGTGGCGGGACGGCGCCTGGACCGGACGGCCGCTCGCCGGCGGCGTGGTCTACGAGCTGCACATCGGCACCTTCACCCCCGACGGCACGCTCGACTCCGCGATCGACCGGTTGGACCACCTGGCGGCCCTCGGCGTCACGCACGTGGAGGTGCTGCCGGTCAACGCCTTCAACGGGCGCTGGAACTGGGGCTACGACGGGGTGCTCTGGTACGCCGTGCAGGAGACCTACGGCGGGCCCGCCGCCTACCAGCGGTTCGTCGAGGCCTGCCACCTGCGGGGCCTCGCGGTGATCCAGGACGTGGTCTACAACCACCTGGGGCCCTCCGGGAACCACCTGCCCGAGTTCGGGCCGTACTTCAGCGAGGGCGGCGCCAACACCTGGGGCACGTCGATGAACCTCGACGGCGCGGAGTCCGACGAGGTGCGCGAGCACATCATCGGCAACGCCTTGATGTGGCTGGACGACATGCACGTCGACGGGCTGCGCCTGGACGCCGTGCACGCCCTGGTCGACGGTCGCGCGGAGCACGTGCTGGAGCAGCTGGCGACCGAGGTCGACGCGCTGTCGGCGCACCTGGGGCGGCCGCTCACGCTGATCGCCGAGTCGGACATGAACGACCCGCGCCTGATCACCTCCCGCGAGGCGCACGGCTACGGCCTCACCGCCCAGTGGAGCGACGACTACCACCACGCCCTGCACGTGGCGCTGACGGGCGAGACGACCGGGTACTACTCGGACTTCGAGGGCCTCGGCGTGCTGGCCCGCGCGCTGACCCACGGGTTCGTGCACGACGGCACGCTGTCGAGCTTCCGCGAGCGGCACCACGGCCGGCCGATCGACCGCCTGACGACCCCGACCAGCCGTCTGGTCACGTTCGCCCAGGACCACGACCAGATCGGCAACCGGGCCGCGGGCGACCGCCTGTCGCAGACGCTCTCCCCCGCCCGACTGGCCGTCGGCGCGGTGCTGAACCTGGCCACCCCCTTCACGCCGATGCTGTTCATGGGCGAGGAGTGGGGGGCCACCACCCCGTGGCAGTTCTTCACGAGCCACCCCGAGCACGACCTGGGCGAGGCGACCGC
>JAKONM010000306.1 GCA_022701925.1 Microbacteriaceae bacterium | reverse complement strand
GATGCGCCAGGCGGTCACCGGCTCGGACTGGCCGATGCGGTGCGTGCGGTCGATGGCCTGCTGCTGCTCGGCGGCGGTCCACGACAGCTCCGCCAGCACCACGTTGGAGGCCACCTGCAGGTTGATGCCGACGCCGGCCGCGGACAGCGAGCAGACGATCGCCTTCGTCTTCCTGTCGTTCAGGAACCCGTCGACCGCGCGCTCGCGGGCGGCCGCCGTCTGGTCGCCCCGGATGGACACGGACTTGATGTCGCGGCGCGCGAACACCGCCTCGGCCTGGTCCATCACGTCGATGTGCTTGGCGAAGAACACGACCTTGCCCGTGGAACGCGCCAGCTGCGTCGCGTAGTCCGCGGCCAGCGCCGCCTTCGCCGACCCGATCTTGCGGATCATCGTGAAGATGTTCTCGCCGGTGGTCGCGCCGCGCGACTCCTCCAGCTCCTGCTCCGCCACGAGCCGCACGATCTGCATGCGCTGCTCGTCGGTCTCCGGCTTGCGGCCCGACGCGATGGAGCGGTACCGCTGCAGCAGGCGCTGCTGCAGCTCGCGCTCCGCCTGGCGGATGGAGCGGCCGGCCTCGTCGTCCAGCTCGACGGGCAGGTCCACGACCCGCTTCGCCGGCAGGTCCGCGGCGACGTCCACCTTGCGGCGGCGCACGACGCCCATGTCGATCACGGCCTGGCGGGCGGCCGGGAAGAAGCCGGGCTCGGCGGGCGACAGGCCCGTCTCCTCCAGCCGCGCCATCAGCTCGGGGCGCGGCTTCGCGCCGTCGATCCAGCCGAGGAACTGCCAGATCGCCTTGAAGTCCTCGGTGCTGTTGATCACCGGGGTGCCGGTCAGGGCCAGCAGCAGCGGGTCGCTGCGGCGCTCGCGCAGGGCGTCCGCCAGCGACAGCACCAGCTTGGAGCGCTGCGCCGAGTGGTTCTTGATGAAGTGCGCCTCGTCGACGACCATCCCCTTGAACCCCAGGGCCTTCAGCCAGCCGCTGTGCCGGTCCAGCACCTCGTAGTTCACGATGACGACGTCCGCGAAAGCGTCCACCCCGGCGCCGTCGCCGTGGATGACGGTGGCGGTGCGGTTCGGGATCCAGCGCTGCACCTCGCGCGCCCAGTTCATCTTCACGACGTTCGGCACCACGGCCAGCAGCGGGAAGGCATCGGCGACCGAGGCGGCGATCAGGCTCTGCGCCGTCTTGCCGAGGCCCGGCTCGTCCGCCAGCAGGAAGGTGCGGTGGCCGCGGGCGACGGACTCGATGAACTCGGCCTGGTGGTGCATCAGCTCGGTGCCGGGCGGCGCCCAGCGCGGCTTGGCCGGGGCGTCGGGCAGCTCCATGCTGGTGACCGAGCCGCCCTGCTCGAACGCCTTGAAGAGCGGGCCGAGCAACTCCCAGTTCGCCAGCCGGCGCGTCAGGTGCGGGGTGCGGCCCAGGTCGAAGTCCGGCGCGAGGAACGGGTTCGCCAGGGCGCGCGCCCGCACCGAGACCGGGGTCACCTGCCGCTGGGCGAAGGGGTCCGCGACCGCGGGAGCCGGATTCGCGGCCTCCTGGGGCACCTCGTAGCCGGCCTCCTCCATCATCCGGCGCTTCAGGGCGCGCGCGGAGTCGGAGGGCTCGTGCCCGGGCTCCAGCAGGGTGATCAGGCTGGTGTCGCGGGCGGCGGTCTTCGCCAGGATGGTGGCCACGCCGTCGAGGCGCTTCAGGGTCTCGGCGCGGGCCTCCTCGCCCATCTCGCCGTCGCTCTTCGCGCGGGCGCGCTCCTCGCGCACCAGCAGCGCGATCACCTGGAACTTGGTGCGGCCGGCGGGCCCGACCGGGCCGCGGGTCGCGGCCGTCTCCACCTCGCGCACCGCTCGCGCGAGCACGGGGATCAGGCCGGTGTTGTCGAATGCGCCCTTGCGGGACGAGCGTGCCCTCGTGGGCGTCGCTGTGGATCGAGCCAAGAAGTCTCTCCAGAACGGGTCACGTCCGCCTGCGGTCCAGGAGGGACCGCGGGGTGGGACCGGGGATGCCGTGCGCCGCGGGGAGGGGCCGGATGCAGACGGTCGACGTCTGCGGGCGGCGGATGTGGATGCGCCGCGGCGCCGCCAGTGTACGTCAGATCGCGTCGGCGCTCCGCGGCGCGCCGTCGACCGGCACGGGCCGCAGGGGCCCGCGGGCGCCGCCCTCCAGCACCGCGCCCTCGGGCGAGTAGCGGCTGCCGCAGACCGGGCAGTCCCAGCCCAGCTCCACGTCGTTCCAGGCGACCAGCCCGCCGCCGCGGGTGCAGGAGGCGTCGACGCTGGTCAGCACGCCGCCGACCAGGCTCGTGGCCACCGGACCGGCGTCGGTCGCGTGCACCACGCCGGCGCCGTCCGTCAGCAGGCCGAGGTCGGCGGGAGCCAGGCGGCGCAGCGCCCCCACGCGGTTGGACGCCGCCCGCAGGTCGGCCCGCGCGCCGATCACCAGACTCGGTGGCCTGGTCGCGCGGCGGCCGATCGTGGTGGCCCACGCCGGGCGCTCGCGGCCCAGCAGGTCGATGGAGAGCCGCAGCGCGGCGGCCGCGCCCTGGGTCAGGCCCCAGCCGTCGAAGCCGGTCGCGAAGGTGACGGCGCCGCGGCCGCGGGGCAGCGCGCCCACGAAGGCGATCGGGTTGAACGGCCGGTAGTCCTGCCCGCTCCACGAGGACGCGGTCTCGAAGGCCGGCAGCACCTCGCGCACCTCGCGCTGCAGCGCCCGGAGGTGCCGCGACTCGGGACCCCCGGTGCCGACGGGGTGCGCCGCCCCGATCGCGGTGGTCCGCCCGCCGGCGTCGGTCGCCAGGGTCGTGCTGGTGCCGCGGCTGAGCGCGGTGAGCACCGGCAGGCCCGGATCGGCCCCGTGGCCGGCGACGGCCATGATGCGGAAGGCCTGGGTCTTCAGGGCGTACAGGCCGCGGTCGAGCACCGGGGTGCCGGTGGCCAGCACGACCCGGGCGGCGGCGCGCTCCCCCTGCCCGGTCAGCACGACGGCGCCGCCGCGACGCACCCGCACGTCGAGCACCCGCTCCCGCTCGTGGACGACCGCGCCCGCCTGCCGAGCGGCGACCGCCAGGGCGGTCAGCAGGGCGCCCGGGTCCACCAGCACCTGGTCGGGCAGCCGCAGCGCGCCGTGGTGGCGGAAGGGCAGGTCGAGCCGCTGCGCCTTCTCCAGCCGCAGCCCGGCGCGGTGGGCGGCGAGGTGCTCGTCGTCGATGCGACGGGCCCCGTCGGGCTGCAGCGCCAGCAGCACGGCGTCCCGTCGCTCGTGCGGCGTGCCGGTCGACTCCAGCAGGTCGACCAGCAGGTCGAAGCCCGCCTCGTTCATCGCGCGGTAGGCCGCCGCGTTCTTCCGGGCGGTCTCGCCGCTCATGCGGCGGTACGCCGTGCCGTGCAGCTGACTGACCACCCCGGCGGAGCGGCCCGTCGAGCCGCCGCCGACCGGCTCCGCCGTCACCACCCCCACCCGTCGGCCCGCGCGCGCGAGCAGCAGCGCCGTCGTCAGCCCGACCACGCCGGCGCCCACCACCAGGTCGTCGTACTCGTCTCCCGCCACGGGCGAACGGTAACGGTGCGGCCTGGGCGGCCACCGGCGCGTCGGACGATCAGGAGGTGCCGGCGCTCGGCGCGGTCGACGGCGCGGCGCCGCCGGGTGCGGCGCCCGTCCCGGCGCCGTCCTGCTGGGCGCCGGCGGGCGGCTGCATCCCTCCTGCGGCGCCGCCCGGGCCACCGAAGCCCTGCGACGTCGAGGCGGAGGCGGGCGTCAGGGCGCCGCCGACGACGGCCCCGGTGCCGGCGCCGCCGGCGAACAGCAGCGCGCCCCCGACGACGAGGGCGGTCGTGCGGCGGCGGCCCGTGCCGCGGGAGGAGCGGGCGGGCGCACGAGCGGGCTCGCGGGCGGGGTCGATCGGCTGGTCGGCGTCGTCGTGCAGTGCGGTCATGAGCCCACTGCACCCGGCACCCCTTGCTGCTTCCGATGAGTGACGGAAGGCCGTTCGGTGGGGCTTCCGAGCATCCGCCATGACGGGGCCGACCGGAGCGGCCTCCTAGGCTTTCCCGGTGCAGAACCCGCCCTACATCGCTTCCCCCGAGGTCGCGGACGCCCTGGCGTCCGGCCGCCCCGTCGTCGCCCTCGAGTCCACGATCATCAGCCACGGTCTGCCACGACCGCGCAACCTCGAGGCGGCCCGCGACTTCGAGGCCGTGCTGCGCGACGCCGGTGTGGTGCCGGCCACCATCGCGGTGCTCGACGGCGTGCCGCACGTGGGTCTCGACGAGTCCGGGCTGGACCGCATCGCGAACGAGGACCTGGCGAAGGCGAGCATCCGCGACCTCCCCGTGCTGGCGGCGCGCGGCGGCAGCGCGGCGACGACCGTCGCGGCGACCACCCACCTGGCGGCGATGGCCGGCGTGCGCGTCTTCGCCACCGGCGGGCTGGGCGGGGTGCACCGCGGCGCCTCCTCGACGTTCGACGAGTCCGCCGACCTGGCGGCCCTGTCCGAGCACCCGGTCGCGGTGGTGACCGCCGGGGTGAAGAGCGTGCTGGACATCGGGGCGACCCTCGAGCGGCTCGAGACCCTGTCCGTGCCCGTCGTCGGCTTCGGCACCGACGTGTTCCCCAGCTTCTGGCTCTCCACCTCCCCGTTCGCGCTGGACTGGCGGGTCGAGGACGCGGACGAGGTGGCGCGCATCCTGGTGGCGCAGGACCGCGCGCCCGACGACCGGCGCCCGCGTCCGGGCCTGGTGGTCGCGAACCCGGTGCCGCACGACGAGCAGTGGGACCCCGCGGAGCACGACCGGGTGCTGGCGTCCGCGTTCGCCGCGGCGGAGCAGGCGGGCGTGCGGGGCAAGGCCGTGACGCCGTTCCTGCTCTCGACCATCGTGGAGGCGTCGTCGGGAGTCTCGCTCGAGGTGAACCTGAAGCTGGCGCGCAACAACGTGCGGGTCGCCGGGGCGATCGCGACGGCCTACGCCGCCCTGACCCGGTGAGCGGCCGCGTCCTCGTCGTCGGGGACGTGATCGACGACGTCATCGTGCGGCCGGCGGGCCCGATCCGCGACGACACCGACACGCCCAGCCGCATCGAGCGGCTGCCCGGCGGCTCGGCGGCGAACACCGCCTGCTGGCTGGCGTCGAACGGCACCCCGTCCACCCTGGTCGCGACGGTGGGCGAGGACGACGTGGACCGGTGCGGCGCCGAGCTCGCGCGGCACGGCGTGCGGCCGCACCTGGCCGCGGCCGCGGCTGGCACGACCGGCGCGATCGTCGTGCTGTCGGAGGGCGAGCGCCGGTCGATGCTCACCGACCGCGGGGCGAACCTGGCGACCGGGCCCGAGCTGGTCACCGGCGGCCTGCTGGCGGAGCACACCCACCTGCACGTCACCGGCCACGTGTTCACCGGGCCGGACCGCGACCGCGCCTGGCGGCGGATGCTCGACGCGGCGCAGGCGGCCGGCCTGCGCCGTTCGGTGGCGCCGGGGTCCGCGGGCCTGCTGGCCGACCACGGGCCCGCCCGCTTCACCGCCCTGGTCGCCGGGGTCGAGGTGCTGGTGGCGAGCGAGGAGGAGGCGCTGCTGCTGACCGGCGCCACCGGGTTCCACGAGGCGGCGGAGGCCCTGGGCGCCCGGCACGAGATCGCGGCCGTGACGCTGGGCTGGCGCGGCGCGCTGCTGTCGGCGGGCGGCGCGCTGACGTTCGTGCCCGCCGAGGCGGCCGTGCCGGTCGACGTGACGGGCGCGGGCGACGCCTGGGTCGCGGGGCTGATCGCCGGGCTGCAGGCGGGCGAGGAGCCCGCGGAGGCCGGCCGGCGGGCGGCGGCCCTGGCCGCCCTCGCCGTGCAGCAGGTGGGCGCCCGCCCCGCCTGAGCCCTCGTGCTGCGGCGAAGCGCGCAACGCCCGCCCGCCTGCGCGGGCACCGCCGAGACCTGACCGACGATTGCTGTTCACGTCGTGTCCACTACTGGGGACTCGACGCGTTCCCCGCCCTGAGTACGGTGACGCCCACCGCGACGAAAGCGAGCAAGTCGATGTCCAGCCGAGGAGCCGACGGGTCCCATCCGAGGACCGCCGAGCACGCGCGACCCGACCACTTCCTGCTGCACCTGAGCGACACGCACCTGCTGACGCCGGGCGGCCGCCTGTACGACGCGATCGCGCCGGAGCTGACGCTCAAGCGCATCTTCGACGACCTCGAGGCCGCGGGCACGCGCCCGGAGGCCATCGTCTTCACGGGCGACCTGGCCGACCACGGCGACGAGGAGGCGTACCGCCTGCTGCGGTCGATCGTCGAGCCGGCGGCCGAGCGCCTGGGCGCGCAGGTGATCTGGTGCATGGGCAACCACGACGACCGCGCGACGTTCCGCCGCGTGCTCTTCGGCCAGCACCACAGCACCCGCCCGGTCGACCGCGTCTACGACGTGAACGGCCTGCGCGTGATCACCCTCGACACCTCCGTGCCGGGCGAGCACTGGGGCGCCCTGACCGGTGCCCAGCTCGACTGGCTGGCGGAGGAGCTGGCCAGCCCGGCGCCGCACGGCACGATCCTGGCCCTGCACCACCCGCCGCTGCCGTGCGTGCAGGACCTGGCCGTGCTGGTCGAGCTGCGCGACCAGCAGCAGCTGGCGGAGGTCGTGGAGGGCAGCGACATCCGCGCGATCCTGGCCGGCCACGTGCACTTCTCGACCAGCGGCATGTTCGCGGGCGTGCCCGTGTCGGTCGCCTCCGCCACCTGCTACACGCAGGACCTGACGGGCGAGGCCAGGGGCACCCGGCCGCAGGACGGCAACCAGTCGTACAACCTGGTGCACGTCTACGAGAAGACGATGCTCCACTCGGTGGTGCCGATCGCCGCGGGCACGACCATGTCGTCCGTGTCGGCCGCGGAGAGCGACGCGATCCTCGCGGCGCACGGCGTCACCCTGCCGCAGCGCCGCACCCCGGCCCCGGTCGCCGCCCGCCGCCCGGACCGCGTGGACCGCGAGCTGGCCGCGATGACGACCCCGATCACCCTCCCGGTCCTCGAGTAGCGCGGACCGCCCGGACGCGTCCGGCGCTTCCGGGCGTCACCGGCGCTCGCGGGCGCGACCGGTCGACCGGTCCCGCCCGCAGGCGCCGATCCCGCCCGGCGGGTGCACCACTCCGTCGGCGCCAGCGGGCGCGATCGCTCGGTCGCAGCCTCGATGCAGGGCGACCACCCACCCTGCGCAGCGAGCCGTTCCCGCCCGGCCGGCTGAACACGGGCGACATCGGACGAGGCGGGCGCGATCTCCCGCCCGGACTGTCCGAAGACGCCCGCGGACCGGAGACCCGGCCCCTCGCCACCCGCGGTCGACTGCGGTCGACCGCGGTCGACCGCGGCCGGGTCACCCCGCCCGCGCGGGCTCCGCGGGCGCGTCGTCCGTGCGCTCCCACGGCGCGGGCAGCGGGAAGTAGCGCTCCAGGAACTCGGTCACCTTGCGGGCGCGCACGTCCGGCGCGACCTCGGGGAAGCTGCCGTCGTTCAGGCAGAAGAAGTCCTGGTCGCGACGCTTGCCCAGCCGCTTCAGCAGGCCGAGGCCCTTGTGCGTGGTGGTGTCGACGTACAGCACCGACGAGTCGGTGTTCTGCACGCTGCGGCCGGTGAGCAGCGCGTAGTAGTGGTACAGGCTGTTGGTGACCGAGATGTTGTCCTTCGCGCGGAAGGGGCTGGCCCCGGTCGCCGCGAAGTCCTCGGGGAACTCCCGCTCCATCTCCGCGATCACGCTGCGGCGCAGCGGCGTCGCGGCGTGCTCCAGGTGGCGGGTGATGACCCGGCCGAAGCGCTCGCGCAGCAGGCGCCGGTTGACGCGGGCCGCGTTCTCGAAGCCGCTGCGCGCCGGGTCGTTGTCGCCGATGCCGATGCGGGTGTCCGCCTCGATGAACCGGCTGATGCCGCCCGGGCTGAAGAAGACCTCGGGCCGCAGGTGCCGGCCGATGAACATGTCGTCGTTCGAGTAGATGAAGTGCTCGCTGAGCCCCTCGATGCGGTGCAGCTGGCTCTCCACCGCCTGCGAGTTGTGGGTGGGCAGCCACGACTGGTCGGGGAAGAACTCCTCGCTGCGCACGATCCGCACACCCGGGTGGTCCGCCAGCCACGCCGGCGCCTTCGAGTCGGTGGCGATGTAGATGGTGCGCACCCAGGGCAGGTGCGTGTGCACCGACCGCAGGGCGTAGCGCAGCTCGTCGATCTGCCGGTAGCGCGCCTCGGAGTCGTCGCCCTCGCCGACCACGTAGGAGGCCATGCGGCGGGCCCGGGCCCGCTGCCACTCCTTGTCGGTGCCGTCGACCCACGAGAAGACCATGTCGACCGGGAAGGTGACGTCGGAGGCCAGGTCCGTGAACATGTCGCGGATCGTCTGCCAGGTGCGGCCGTAGCGCTCGACGGTGGCGGGCCGCACGTCCGCCTCCACGAAGCGGCGGCGCGTCAGCGCGTTCGGCGCCGGCACTCGCACCTCGGCGCCCTGGCGCACCCAGAACTCGAAGCGCACCCCGCTCGCGGGATCGTCGTGCAGCACCCCGGCCGCGTCGACGCGGGGGCGGTGCAGCGACAGCAGGCGGTCCGTGCGCGTCGGCGCCAGGTCGCCGTCGGCGATCAGCACCGGCTCGCCGCGCGGCGTCAGGTCGCGCTTCAGGGCCACGGCCAGGAACGGCTCGTCCGCGCAGGCGCCGACCAGGGCGCGGGTCGCGGCCAGGCGGTCGGACTCCTCCACCACCAGGATCGGCCGGTGGTGGTCGTCGCGGGCCAGCAGCACCCGCACGTCCGCCGCCTCCAGCGCGTCCGCCAGCAGCACCAGGTCGGCGACGCGCGCCTCCACCGGGGTCTCGCGACGGCCGCTCAGCGCCAGCACGCCGTCCACCTCGACGACGTCGGGGCGGGAGCGGATGCGGGAGGCCGGACTCTGCAGGGGACGGAGCTTCGAGCGCGCAGGAATGGCGGGTCCCCCTCGTGAGATCGACTGGAGTGTCTGGACGGTTCCTCCCGCCGCACGGTGCGGCGCCGGTGCGGACGCAGCACGTCCGGTGCAGGGAGCCTATCGCCCGGCCGGGCGCGATCCCCTCCCCGGTCCGGGGCGCCCGCCGGCGCGTAGGCTCGACGGCCGTGCCGAACACCGAAGCCGTCACCGTCGAGTCCATCGCCCGCCTGATCGACCACGCGATCCTGAAGCCCGAGCTGACGGACGCCGAGGTCGCCGCCGACACCGACCTGGCGCGTCGCTGGAACGTCTTCAGCGTCTGCGTGCGGCCCAGCGACGTGGCCCGCACGGTGGAGCGGCTGCAGGGGTCCGACGTCGCCGTCGGCACCGTGATCGGCTTCCCCCACGGCACCACCTCTACGGCCGCGAAGGTCGCGGAGGCGCAGCAGGCGCTGCAGGACGGCGCAGCGGAGCTGGACATGGTGCTGCACATCGGCCGTCTGCGCAGCGGCGACGTCGACGCCGTGACCCGGGACGTGCGCGCGGTCGTCGACGCGGCCGGTGGCCGCGTCGTCAAGGTGATCCTGGAGACCGCGCTGCTGTCGGACGAGCAGGTCGTCTCGGGTTCGAAGGCCGCGGAGGCCGGCGGCGCCTCGTTCGTCAAGACCTCGACCGGCTTCGCGGGCGGCGGCGCGACGCTGCACCACCTGGCGCTGATGCGGCAGGCGGTGTCGCCCTCGGTGCGCCTGAAGGCCTCCGGCGGCGTGCGCGGCCTGGACGTGCTGCTCGAGATGCGGGAGGCCGGGGTCGACCGCTTCGGCACCAGCGCCACCGAGACGATCCTGACCGACGTGCAGCGCCTGGTCGAGACCGGCAGCGCGGCCGGTTCGACCGACTCGTCGTCCTACTGAGCGGCGCCCGCGGGGCTCAGCGCGCCATGAGCGTACGGACCTGCGCGACGTCCATCGCCATCTGGGCGATCAGCGGCTCGATCCCCTCGTAGGCGACCTGCCCGCGGATGCGGCGCGTGAACTCGATGTCGACCAGGTGCCCGTACAGGTCCAGGGTGCGGTCGAGCACGTAGGCCTCCACCTGCTTCGGCGGCACCCCGGTGAAGGTCGGGTTGCTGCCGACGGAGATGGCGGCCGGGTACGCGACGGGCGGCTGCACGGCGTGGTCGATCAGCCGGCCCGCGTACACGCCGTCCGCCGGGATCATGCCGTCGCTGCGCTCCGCGAGGTTCGCGGTCGGGTACCCCAGCTCGCGGCCGCGGTGTGCGCCGTGCACGACCTCGCCGCGCACCGACGGCGAGCGGCCCAGCAGCTCGGCCGCCTCCTCGATCGCGCCGGCGGCGAGCAGCTCGCGGATCCAGGTGGACGAGACGCGGCGCGACGCCTCCGTCACCTCGTCCTGCACGGTCGTGGAGAAGCCCAGGGACCCGCCGAGCGCGGTCAGCAGCGCGACGTCGCCGCGGCCGCGGCGGCCGAAGCGGAAGTCCTGCCCGACCAGGATGCGCCGCATGTCGAGCGGGCCCGCCAGCAGGTCGGCGGCGAACGCCTCCGGCTCGAGGTCCGCCAGCGCGCGGTCGAAGGCCAGCACGAGCACGGCCTCCACGCCGGCGTCGGCCAGCAGGTCCAGCTTCTGCTCCAGCCCGACCAGGGGGGCGGGGCTCGCCTCGGGCCGCAGCACCTCCAGCGGGTTGCGGTCGAACGTGACGACCACGGGGGTCAGGTCGTCGCCGGCCAGGGCGCGCAGCTGGGCGATCACGGCCCGGTGCCCCAGGTGCAGGCCGTCGAACTTGCCGATGGTGACGGCCGAGGGCCCGAAGCCGGCGGGCACGGCGGCGGCGCCGCGGAAGACCTGCACGGTCAGCGCCCCGCCGAGAACACGGCGCGCTGGCTGCGCAGGAACAGCAGCCCCAGCACGGGCAGCACCAGCGGCAGCAGCACGTAGCCGATGCCGAAGCCCCACCAGACGGTGTACTTGAAGGGGAAGACGTCCGGCAGCACCAGCGACAGCGCGCCGATCACCAGCACGCCGACCAGCTCGAACGCGATCGTCACCACGGCGGTGCGGTAGGCCGTGCGACCGGGGCGCACCAGCGAGATCGTGGCGACCAGGTAGACGACGCCGGAGACGAGGGACAGCAGGATCGCGAGCGGCGCCGCCGAGAACTCGGCGAGCACCTGCACCAGCGAGCGCACGAGCGCCGCCAGGGTCATCACGAAGTAGAAGGCGATCAGGATCCGGCCCGGCCCGGAGGTCTTCGGCCGGGCGGGGCGGGTGTCGGTCATCGCGTCGACGATCCTCCCACGCCCCGGGCCGGAGACCTGGCGCCCGGGGTGCGCCCTCAGCGGACCGGGGGCGTCCAGCCGCGCTCCTGCCACCGCTTGTAGCGCTGGTCCCACCCGCCGGGCGGGCCCCAGGCGCGCAGGAACTCCGACTCGCTCATCGCGCGCAGGTCGCCCTCGACCGCCCGCTTCAGGAACCGGCGCAGCCCCGGCTCGACGGGGCCGCGGAACACGGGGTGCCCGCTGGCCCGGCGCACCACCAGCGCCTCGTCCAGGGGCGCGAGCCCGCCCTCCGGCGTGCTCGAGTTCACCGCGGCGAACACCTTGGCCACCGCACGGCGCAGCCGGGCCGGGCCGTCTCCCCGGGAGTCGATGCGGAACTCCAGCGTCTCGTCCGCGGTCATGCCTGCTGCACCGTCCAGATGATCTGCATGCGCACGATCATGACGGCGACCGCCAGGCACCCGATGCCGACGACGACGACCGCCCACCGGGTGCGCTCGGTCAGCGCCCAGTAGATCGCGGCGGGCGGGATCACCATCGCCCCGACCAGGTAGGCGAAGAACTCCACCACGTTGCCGCTCGGCGGGTTGCCCGAGAACGGCGCGAGGATCGCGACCACCAGCTGCGCGAGCAGCAGCAGCTCGATCACGGCGGGACCGGCGAGCGACAGGTCGGAGGGCTTGCGGCCGGCGAGGCCGAGCACGATCGCCAGCAGCCCGGCGGCTGCGGAGACCGACGCGATCACGACGGTCAGCCAGCCGATCACGAGGCGGCCTGCGGCAGGTTCATCAGCACCTGGGCCCGGCCCGCCTGCACGCGGGCGAGCCCGATCAGCGCGCCGTCGGGCGCCAGCGCGGCGGCCACGGGCGCGTCGGCGGCGCCGTCGACCGCCGGGCGCTTGCCCTGCGTCAGCGCCAGCGCGTCGTCGGCCGCCAGCCGGAGCACCGGGAAGAGCCGGGCGGCGATCGTCGCCGGGGCGGCGAGCGCGAGCGGCTCCTCGAGCGGCGCCGCCTCGGCGACGTCGAACGGCCCGATCCGCGTGCGGCGCAGCGCGGTCAGGTGCCCGCCGACGCCGAGGGCGGCGCCCAGGTCGCGGGCGAGCGCGCGCACGTAGGTGCCGCTGCTGCAGTCGACGACCACGTCGACCTCCGCCTGCTCGGCGCGCACCGCCAGCACGTCGAACCGCGAGACCGTCACGCGCCGGGAGGGCAGGTCGACCCGCTCCCCCGCCCGCACCAGCTCGTGGGCGCGCCGCCCAGCGACGTGCACCGCGCTGACGGACGACGGCACCTGGTCCAGCTCGCCGGTGAGCGCCGCCACCGCGTCGGGCAGCGCCGCCAGCAC